>JAURLB010000103.1 GCA_030831445.1 Candidatus Nanopelagicales bacterium
AAATTCCTAAGAACGCAACGGCCGAGTCCGTGTTGCAACAAATGGTGGACAGATTTCGCCAAGCGTACGAGGATTTGGAGTTGAGCCGCCGAGCTGCCGCCGCCGGTCGAACTGTCAGGGAAATCATCATTATTGCTTCCATCCTCGAACTTGAAGGGAAAGTTGGGGACTACGCCAAGATTTCTCGAGTGATAGAGAATCGTTTGAAAATCAGCATGCTGCTACAAATGGATTCGACCGTGAACTATGCCCTCGGTACAAAGGAACTTCAGCTAACAGCGGAACAATTAAAGAATAAATCTTTGTACAACACATACGTTCATAAAGGTTTGCCTCCGGGGCCAATTGGTAATCCAGGTGAAGCAGCATTAGAAGCAGCACTTGAACCCGCTCCCGGTGCTTGGCTGTACTTCGTGACGACAAATCCGAAGAAGGGGATAACTGAATTTGCAGTGACGTATGAAGAATTCCTTGAGCTAAAGCGAAAATTCCAATCGAATGTCGACTAACAGGTTTGCAGTTCTCGGCTCCCCTGTGGACCATTCAAAATCGCCGCTACTTCACAATGCCGCATACGAATATTTAGGAATTTCTGGTACCTACACTGCAATAGAGGTTCAAAAAGGCGAATTAGAAAAATTTTTGCACCAGCAGGGCCACAACTTCGATGCTTTTTCGATCACCATGCCATTGAAAGAAGAAGCGTTTCGTGTTGCTTTCGAGCAGGATCACATTGCTTCTTCAATTGAGGTTGCAAACACTTTGATTCGTGAGGGTGAACGTTGGCGTGCAAGCAATACAGATGTGCTTGGTTTCGTTGAAATCTTTAAACGACACTTTGCCTCAGATCTCGATGCTCCTGTGGTACTTGGATCTGGCTCGACTTCCAGGAGTGCAATATTGGCGCTCAGCACATTAGGTGTACATGGAATCACATTAATGGCTCGTAACCAGAGAGCGGCAGAAGAGATTCAACAACTCTTTCCAGCACTCAACATCACATTTCTGAATTGGGGTGGAGAAATAAGTGAAGGCTCACTCGTTGTGAGCGCCGTGCCTGAAGTAACGAACCTGAGGTGCGCCGCTGCGATCACTCATTTTCTCGACGTCACCTATAAAGATTCCTCGACGTCACTGAAAAAAGCGATAGGTGCGCCTTCTTATCGGCTGATAGATGGATTGCACCTACTTGTGTATCAAGCAGCGTATCAAGTACTTGCAATGCGTTCTATCGATGGGGATCGCTTTGAAGAGATATGTGACGTTATGTTCAAGGCACTAGTTCCTTCAAACTAGTCAGTATGTAGAAATGGATTTTTCATTTACCCTGAAGTGTGTATTTAGAGTTCGGGGCGTACGTTTTTGCCATTCACGCCGCTCACATTGATTACCGATTTCGAATTCTTCCCAATTCATTGACTACGATGATTGCCGCACTAGGTGTGGCGCAGTGTTCACTCTTAGGTGAGTTTCCGCCTTCCATTTATTGGGTATTCACGCTCAGTCACTTGTTAATGAGTGTGCTGTTTCCACATGCATTTGGAATGGGTGACGTGAAATTACTCGCAGGTATTGGTCTATTTTTCGAGGATTCGGGTGGGTATCTAACGTGGCTACTGCTCTCGTATCTGTCCGGCCTCAGCTGGGGGCTTTTTCAGCGTGTTCGAAGCCTCGCATTTGGCCCGCATCTTGTGCTGGCTTGGATTGCTTGCTCTGTGGGAGACTACGCCTATGTTTCGATTCTTAACGGCCGGTGAGTCACATGGCAAAGCGCTTTCAGCAATCGTTGAGGGTGTTCCTGCAGGAATTGAGATACCTAGTGACTTCATCCGCGCGGAGTTAGCGCGAAGACGACTTGGATATGGCCGTGGCGCACGAATGAAATTTGAAGAAGACGCACTTCAATTGCTCGGCGGGGTTCGTCACGGTGTATCTATGGGTGGTCCAATCTCGCTCTTGATTGAGAACTCAGAGTGGCCAAAGTGGGAAAAGGTGATGAGTTCTGACCCTGTTGATGAAACAGAGTTATCTGAATTGTCGCGCGCCAACCCATTGACTCGACCGCGGCCAGGTCATGCAGATCTCGTTGGGATGCAAAAGTATGGGTTTGATGATGCACGCCCAGTGCTCGAGCGAGCGAGTGCCAGAGAGACCGCAGCGCGAGTTGCTATCGGTGCTGTTGCAAAATTGATGTTGCAACAGATTGCAGGAATTGAAATTCTGAGCCATGTAGTTCGGATCGGCACTGTAGATGCGGACAACAAACTTCCTCAGTACGGAGATTTATCATCGATTGATACCGATCCGGTTCGATGCTTCGACTCTCACACGAGTCAAGAAATGCAAGACGAGATTGCCGCTGCACATAAAGCTGGCGATACCCTCGGGGGAATCGCAGAAGTTTTAGCATTCAATCTTCCCATTGGGCTTGGTAGTTACGTTCATTGGGACAGAAAACTTGACGCAAGGTTGGCCTTCGCTTTAATGAGCATTCACGCAGTGAAAGCAGTCGAAATAGGTGACGGTTTTGAACTCACGCGGATGCGGGGTTCCGATGCGCAGGATGAGATTTATCGCGACAACAATCAACTCCGACGTAGAACCGCACACTCAGGGGGAACAGAAGGCGGAGTTAGCAATGGGGAAATTCTTCGTGTCCGTGCTGGCATGAAACCAATTTCTACGATACCTCGAGCACTCGACACTGTTGATGTCAGTACAGGTGAAGCAGCAAAGGCGATCAACCAGAGAAGTGATGTGTGTGCTGTTCCAGCTCTGGGAGTTATTGCTGAAGCCATGGTTGCTATCACCCTCGCCGAATCATTGCTTGAGAAATTCGGGGGAGATTCTCTAGCCGAAACCCGTAGAAACCTGCAGAGTTTCAACGAGAATCTATCGTTTTGATGTCCCCGCAGGTAGTCATCATTGGCGCACCAGGTGCAGGAAAAAGTACGGTGGGCGCGCTACTCGCACAGTCACTCGGGAGTGAATTTCTAGACAGCGATGAAGTTATTCAACTTGAACAAGGTAAGTCCATTTCAGATATCTTTATTGAATCCTCTGAGCAATACTTTCGAGAGATCGAGAAAACTGTCGTCTTGAATCTATTGCGAACAAAAGATGGTGTGATTTCACTCGGAGGTGGAAGCGTTCTTGATGAGGACGTGCAGCGGGAGTTGGTCCGACATACAGTGGTTTGGTTGAAGATTTCACTCAGTGATGCCGTCGAGCGAGTTGGTCTGAATCAATCGAGACCCCTCTTGCTTGGAAATGTGCGATCAAATATGAAGAAACTACTAGAAAATCGAAATCATGTGTACGAGCAATTGGCCACGATCACCCTTGACGCAGCGAATTCACCTCAGGCTATTGT
>JAURLB010000104.1 GCA_030831445.1 Candidatus Nanopelagicales bacterium
CTTCCTCCATTCTTCTTAGAGGATGGGTCGACTAAGTATCTTTTAGGAACAGACCTGCTCGGTCGGGATCTTTTCGCACGCTTAATCTATGGCACTCGGATGACCGTGCTGATTGCAGTTTCAGCAGTCTTTCTTGGAGCTGTATTTGGATCTCTATTAGGTGTTATCGCCGGATTTAAAGGTGGAAAGATTGATTCAGTTATTTCTCGAATCACTGAGGCCCAATTAGCGCTTCCCTTTATCTTGTTGGCAATTTCGGTGATTGTTTCTCGAGGCCAGTCGCTCAGCACACTGATCATTGTTCTCGCGGTAGTTGGATGGGCGCAATATGTTCGAATTATTCGGGCAGAAACTCTTTCAATCAAGGAACGGGGATTCGTAAATGGTTTGAGAGTCGGAGGTATTTCAGATACTCGAATCATTTTTTTCCATATTGTGCCTAATGTCTTCGGCACAATATTGTCCCTTGCAACATTGGAAATAGGAACAATGATTCTTGCAGAATCAGCCTTAAGTTTCTTGGGTCTTGGGATCCCGGCACCGAGTGTCAGTTGGGGAGCAGATCTCGCTAGCGGCAAAGACTTTATAGATATGGCTTGGTGGCTTGTGACTTTTCCTGGAATTGCAATTGTTGTAACTGTTCTATATGTGAACGCTGCAGGAGATGCACTCCGCACGCATTTTGATTTACGAAAGCGCATGTTCTGACATGGCTGAAGAATTAATCCGAATTTCTAATCTCTCTGTCGAGGCGCGAAGCCAGAAAGAAAATATTAAGGCAGTAAATTCTGTCAGCCTGAATGTACTGAAAGGAGAAGTAGTAGGCCTCATCGGTGAGTCAGGAAGTGGAAAGACGACCTTGATTCGATCGATTCTTGATTTGCACGAGAGAAATGTTGAGATTGTCCAAGGCGAAGTATTTTTCAAGAACGAGCTATATCTTGATCAATCCAAGAACATAAATAATCTTGCTTCACTTCGTGGAAAACATGTGGGCATGGTTTTCCAGTCACCAAAAGCCTCATTAAATCCTTTGATGACAATAGGCGCACTTTTGGATGAAGTTCTCAGGATGCACGGAGTATTAAACTCAAAAGCAGATCGAAAGCTGATTTCTATTGAACTACTCAATGAAATGGGACTGGATGGTTCAAGGGTATATAGGTCATATCAGCATCAACTTTCAGGCGGTATGTGTCAACGAGCAGCAATTGCGCTTGCAATTGCAACCAAGCCTGAATTAATCATTGCTGATGAGTGTACGTCTGCCCTAGATGTGACAACGCAGGCCGAAGTGGTTTTAACTCTAAAGAAACTAAAAAATGAGCATGCAACAACAATGATTTTTGTTACGCATGACATTCTGCTAGCGAGTGATCTATGTGATCGCTTAATAGTGATGCAATCGGGCAATGTGGTTGAGGTTGGCGAAACCAAAGAAATACTCAAGAATCCTCAAATGCCTTACACCAAATCGTTAATTGCATCGGTCCCGAGATGGAAATAGATCCCGCTAATGATGTTGATAGGAATATAGCGTTCGATCTTTTTTTGCGAGCGAAAGAAAATCCGAATCGAATCGGAGTCATATTTGAAGATGGTGAAAGTCTGACTTTTGCCGAATGGGAAGTACGCGCTGCCAAATGTGCCTCAATCCTTTTGAACGATTTGCGTCTCAAAAATGGAGATCGGGTTGCTCTGTATCTGCAAAACAGTATTGATCTAGTTTGTCTGCTTTTTGGTTGCTGGAAAACAGGAATCGTTCCGGTCACTCTTTCGGTGATGTATAACGCTGACGAACTTGCTTCTGCTTTGGAGAAAACCGCGCCTAAAGCAATATTTGTGCATGCCAAGCAGATTGAGACCGTTGTTCAAGGCTTAGCAGCGGTCAAGTTAGCCAATACGTTGCGAGTTGCTGTTATCAATTCTGATCCTTCTCAAAATCATGACGATGATTTTTTTGCTTTCTCGGAAGCGATGAAAACTGCGAAGATGTTTTCTGAGCTTGTCATTCCGAATGAAGATGACGAAGGCACTATTTTGTTTACAGGCGGCACAACTGGGTTGCCGAAGGCAGTTACTGTTACCCATTCGGGTACGCGTCAATCGTTAAAAACGCTAGCTCGAGCATCAAAAAGGGGGGCCGAACCCCCTTACCCCTTAGTGGATGACGATGTGAGTCCAAACCTGCTGACTCTTCCACTTTTCCATTCCGGAGGACAACAGGCACTACTTTTTGCGTTGTTTGTCGGGAGATCAATTGTTCTAATGGAACGATTTAAGGTAGATGTTTTAGAGAAACTTGTTTCAAAATATCAGATTGACAATTTGTTTCTGATGCCGACAATGCTTTACGACATAGTTCATTCAAAGCATCGAATTCCGTTAGATCCAGTTAAAGGT
The DNA here is from genome assembly GCA_030831445.1 of Candidatus Nanopelagicales bacterium. Lineage (GTDB taxonomy): Bacteria > Actinomycetota > Actinomycetes > S36-B12 > UBA5976 > JAFMIT01. The sequence goes on from JAURLB010000104.1 coordinate 2,404, forward strand.
GTACTAATCGCGGGTCAAGCGTTAGACCCAGGGTTAAAACAACAGTTTGAATCAACCTGGAATATTCCGATATTTTCTAACTACGGCTCAACTGAAATAGGTCACGTTGCTGGTTGGACTTCTTCAGATTTAAAGGCAGGGCGCTGGAAAGCAGGTCCAGTCGGAAGAGTTTATGACGACGTGTCAATAGAGATTCGTGACGAAAACGGCAATGTGCTCCCCACGGGTTCTGAAGGTGAGATTTGGGTCAAAGCAAATCTGTCTAAAGGGTATATCGATGAAACATCTTCCGGGGATGGTCCGTTGATCGTTGACGGATGGGTTGGTTCAGGTGACGTTGGTTATCTCGAAGGTGATCAACTTCTGTATCTTGTTGGCAGAAAAAGAGACATGATCAAGACAGGTGGATTTCAAGTTTGGCCACAGGAAATTGAGAATGTTCTAAGAACCCATAATGCAGTTTTAGACGTCGCGATTGTTGGTGTAGCCGATCCAAGGTTGGGGGAAATCCCCAAAGCTTTTGTTGTCCTAGCCGACAAGTCTGCTTTTGATTTACTTGTTTTAGAAAATGAGTTAATTGCATATTGCCGTGAAAAGTTGGCGCACTTCAAGTGCATAAGAGAAGTCGAATTCATTGATGAGCTACCGCGCTCTGAGGCTGGAAAAGTACAGCGTGGAGAGCTAGCTGAGAGATCTACAAAAATAAACCATAGGAGAACGTTGTGAAGAAAAGTGAATATGAATTGCTTGCAAACCAGTGGGATGAAGAAGCAATGGAAACTGATGAAAAAGTATTGAAAAGTTTGGTGCTTTACGAAAAAGATCCAACGATTTCAGCCGCGTATATTTCTTTCAATTCTCCAGACACACTCAATGCGGTTCCAGTTGCAGCCTTGGAAATTGTCGGCGACTATGTTCGCGAAGCAGAAGCCGATGATGAGGTTAAGACGATAATTTTTCGGGGCATCGGACCTTGTTTTGGAACTGGTGCAGACGCTAAGGAGCTAGGTCACTACATCGGATACAAAACTCCGAAGCCGGGTGAAAAGCCGTATAAGCCGTCTCAGCACAATCGAATGTTGCCAGACAGAAATATCGTAATGGGGGCGTTTACCGCATCTGTTCAAAATTGCCTGAAGGTGACAATCTGCCAGGTCCATAGCTATTGCTATGGCGGTCATATGCAGATTGCTCTTGCAGCTGACATGGTGATTGCATCAGATGATGCACTTTTTACACATCCAGCTTTTAGATATTTGGGTGCTGGACCACAAGACATGTGGGCGTGGGTTGAAAATCTAGGAATTAAGAAAATGAAAGAAATAATGTTCACGATGAGAGCACTTGGTGCTGAGGAAGCTGAAAAAGCTGGCCTTGTAAACAAGGTAGTAGCAAAAGATGATTTGGATAGGTGGGTGAGGGACTACGCCCAAGCAGTTTCCATGATGCCTCTCGACGGAATAATGATTGGTAAATCACTGATGCGGATGATGATGGAAGTTCGTGGAAAAGGTTTGGGCGAAATTATTGCCTGGGCTGGACACGGTTGGGCTACCAATTTGAAGTTGGAAGAAGGGGAGTTCAATTTTGTACGCGAACGTATGGTTAAGGGGCTCAGTAAAACGCTTCACGATCGAGATATGCAAGTAGCCCCATTCTTCAGGCTTGGTGAAACCCGAGAAGGGTAAATGGGGAGAAAATGAAATTTGGAATACTTGCCTCTCACCAGTATCCACAGTCGGAAAACTTGCGAGAAAGATTGAGAGATCTTTTTTCTTTGGTTGAATATGCGGCGGAATTGAAGTATGACTCGGTCTACGCGATTCACCATTATGTAGCCAATTTGCAGACTCCTCAAGTTGTATCAATGACCGGAGCATTATTGAGATACAGCGGGGATATGAACGTTGGAACTGCAATATTGCTCCTCCCATTTATGCATCCTGTTCATGTTGCAGAAGAGTACGCAACGCTGGATCATCTGTCTGATGGCAAACTCATATTGGGTGTGGGCGCGGGATATAGAGATGAAGAATTTGACGCTTTTTCTCTTAGCAAGCGTGAACGTGGATCGCGATTGAGCGAATCAATTGAAGTGATTCGAAAACTTTGGACGGGAGAACCGGTTCACCATGAGGGCAAGTATTTCTCCCTTACTGGACAAAAAATAAGCATAAAACCGCTACAGGAAAATGGGCCCCCAATTTGGGTTGGTGCCGGTGCATTCCCTGCAATAGAGCGAGCTGCACGGATAGGAGATGCTTGGTTGGCTCCAGGTAATCCACCAACAGACGGATGGTTTGATGAAGCTATTTCTCGTTATAACTCAGCACTGGATGAATCCGGTAGAACGGAGAAAGTAACTGATCGACCGGTGATTGTTGAACTCTTTTGCGCAGCCACGGATGAGTTGGCACGAGAACAATCACTCCCATATATAAAAGATGAGTACTTTACTTATTCGGATTACAAACAGTTGTCATGGCAGAAAACACGCTTTGATTTCCTGTGGGAAAAGGTCTTTCTCGTTGGATCACCAGAAATAATTGCACGAAGGGTACATGAATTATCGAAACATGGATTTAATCAAGTGATTTTCCGCCCATTTTGGATCGGAATGCCCATGAATCTTTCGCGGGAAAGTATTCGGTTGGTTGCATCAGAAGTTCGGCCGCTTCTAGAGGGCAAATGTTAGATGAATAATAAAACTAATAAAAAAATAAGTGCTGGTTCGTTGCATCATGTGACCATTGGTGTAACAAATTTGGAAGCATCAATTGATTTCTATAGTGAAGGCCTTGGTCTGAGAAAAACATTGGACTCGGTGGTTGGTGGAGCGCCTTTTGAGCGCCTCCTTCGATTGCCGGGTGGATCAACTGCGCGTACAGTGTTTTTGCAAGGTGAGACTCGTGTTGGTCAGATTGAACTTGTTGAATGGCGAACGGGTCTTACGCAGAACGCCAATCCACAAAGGCCGGGTTCAATCGGACCATCAGTTTTGTCTTTTTCTGTTTCTGCAGCCGAATTTACGCCAGTTTTGTTGCAACTTAAAGAGGCCGGGGCAGTTTTTTGGGGTGAACCAATCGTCTCAATTCTTGACGGTTACGGTGAAATTACGGCGAGCATTGTTGAAGACCCAGATGGAAATGTGATTGAGATTGTTCGACTTCCATCGGATGAAGAGATACATCAATTTAGAAATAGTTCTTAGTTCATGAAAGAGGGGGGTGGTATGACTCATCAAACAGGACAGGAGGAGCTGCCAGATGTTGGTTTCTGGAAGGTTGCTCCAAAAAGGGGGAATTCGCTTGGGATACTTGACCCAACCGGAGAGCAACTAACTTTCAACGAACTATATGGAAGGGTCAATCAGATTTCGCATTTTTTTAGGCACGTAGGTCTGAAAATGGGCGACACAATTGCTGTTATCGGAAGAAACCGAGTTGACACTATGTCAATACATCTGGCGGCAATGCAGAGCGGTCTGTATTACACGCCAATTAATTATCATTCAGTATCTTCGGAAATTGAATACATTCTGCGTGATTCTGAAACAGCGTTAGTGCTGTTTCATCCTGATTTTGCGGATTCAGTTCTTGAAGCATGTAAATCTGCTGGAATAGAAGAGAGCAAGAGGGTCGCATTGGGCGTACTTGCTGGCCATAATTCGCTTCACGATTTGATTTCAGGATTTTCAAAAGAGCTGCCAACTGACCGTTTTGGCGGGTCAGTTTTGCAATACACGTCAGGCACAACGGGTCGGCCCAAAGGCGTTCGGAGAAAGATAGCTGGCATTGATGCAGACGAAGCAGCAGCTTCTCTCCGATGGGTGCTTGAAATGTACGGAATTGATGCTTCAAAACCGGGCACCATGCTCACCACAACACCGATCTATCACTCTTCCGGGTTGAATATCTCTACTCTTGCGATTCACTTTGGTGTCTCAATAATCCTGATGGACAAGTGGACTCCAGAGTTAATGCTTGAGTTGATTGAGAAACATAAAGTCAATATGACAATTGTTGTTCCAACACAATTTGTTCGGTTACTTAAACTCGATGAAGAAATTCGAAATCGCTACGATATTTCATCGATGGAGTGGGTGATTCATGGTGCAGCTCCCTGTTCCCCCGAGGTTAAAAAGCAGATGATTCAGTGGTGGGGTCCAACGATATTTGAGTATTACGGATCCACTGAAGTTGGTGGAACATTTGTTAACTCTCAGGATTGGCTGTTGAAGCCTGGAACAGTTGGTAAACCTGGCCCGGTAACAAAGTTGCGCATTCTTGATGAAGACGGAAACGAGTTACCCACTGGAACTGTGGGGAAGGTATACATGCGGCAAGGAAACGATCAGGCCGAATACTTGAATGACCCTGAGAAAACACTTGCGTCTCGCTGTGGTGACTTGATGACAGTAGGTGATTTGGGGTGGATTGACGAAGATGGGTACCTATTCCTCGCGGGCAGATCAAGCGAAGTGATCATTGTGGGTGGAGCAAACGTGTATCCAGCTGAGATTGAAAATGTGATTTTGGGCCACCCTGAGGTGGCTGATGTGTGTGTAGTAGGAATTCCTAACGAAGAATATGGAGAGGAAGTTTTTGCTGCCGTTGTACCGAGAAACGGATCACTGCTTGGAAGCAGTGAATCTTCGCAAAAAGTGATTGAAGAAATTCAATCACTGTGTATTGATCATCTAGCAAAATTTAAACGGCCAAGGAAAATTGAATTGAGAAACGAAATTCCTAGGGATCCGAACGGCAAAATGTATAGAAAGAAAGTCAGGGACCCTTTCTGGGCCAACTTGGAGCGTTCAATATGAGCCAATATTCGAACGACTTTGCTCATATTCTTACAACGACACGTTCGGTACGAAAGCGATTGGATTTTTCTAGGGAAGTTGATGTCTCAGTTATTGATGAATGCTTGAGTATGGCGCTTCAGGCTCCTACTGGTGGGCACGCAGAGGATTGGCGTTGGATAGTTGTATCTGATATTCGACTGAAGCAAAAACTTGGACAGATTTATCTGCACAATTTCAATGAGTTTGTTCGAAACCCAATGATGAGTTCAGGTCCGTCTAATGAACTCGTAAAAGGAAGACTGGGTGGTGTTAAATCTGGTGAAGTTGACGCCCGAACTGCACGGATGCTCGAGGGTGCCGCATACCTAGCGGAGAACATTCATCTGAGCCCATTTCTGCTTATCCCATGTGCTTCTCGCCCTAATCCGGAATTTGGAGGGTCAGGGACGATTTCGGCGGTATACGGCTCAATTTATCCTGCCATCTGGTCGTTTCAGCTTGCGCTTCGGTCGAAGGGTTTGGGCTCAGTAATTACATCCCTGCATCTTCACTCTGCTCATGATGTTGCAGAATTGCTTGCCATTCCCGAAGGAATTACGCAAGTTGCGATGCTTCCTGTTGCTTACACCATAGGTACAGATTTCAAGATGGCCGCTCGAAAGAGTGTTGATGAAGTTCGCTTTATGAATAGGTGGTCCCAATGAAGATGATTTCAGATATCGACGAAGTTTTGACAACGACACGCACAGTCCGAAAGCGATTGGATTTTTCGAGAAAAGTTCCCGTAGAAGTCATAGAAGAATGCTTGTTAATGGCACAGCAGGCTTCGGTGGGCTCAAATAAAGAGGACTGGAAATTCGTGGTTGTCACAGACAGCGAATTGAAAAAGCAACTTGCGACGCTCTACCAGCAAGTTTGGGATGAAACAGTGGCGATCCCGTTATCAAAAGGAGAAGCTGCGACTGTTGAGCGGCTTGCACCATCGGTTCGGAAAAGTGAAGAGGAGCAAAATCGCCAAAAGCGAATTCTTGATGGAGTTAAATACCTCGTCGATAATCTTGAGAACGTTCCCGCGATCCTCTTTGCGTGCTCTAGTGCGCCAGTTCCGCGTAACGCAATGGGTGGTGGTGCCTCCGGGTATTACGGTTCAATTTTTCCATTTGTTTGGTCGTTTCAGCTTGCACTGCGATCTCGTGGTTTAGGGTCTGTTTTGGCGACTGCAATTGCTCATAAAGCTGAGGAAGTGGCTGAATTGTTGTTGCTTCCCGACGGCTGCAAAGTCATCACCATGGTTCCATTCGGATACACAAAAGGAATCGAATTTTCAAAAGGTGCGCGACAGCCAATTTCCACCATATTTAGGTGGGATCGCTGGGATACCCAATAAATCCTGCCTTGACATTCATACCGACGAGTCGGTATGGTCTGGCAGGGGTTCCAATTTCAATAGGGGGTAAAATAATGCAACATCCGTCATTTCGGTCGAAAAAACTCGCCCGAGCACTAATAAGCGTGGTTCTGGCGACTGGCGTTCTAGCCAGTGCTTCAACCGCATCAGCAAATCAAAGGACTACAGGTAAAAAGTCGGACACTTTAGGAATTGTTTCTGCCGTCGAGCCAGCCAACATGAACCCAGTAAAACAAGCAAACAGCTTTGGAAACTTCTGGGAACAAGTTCAGGAACCAATCGTCAAATTAAGCAATGATTTCAAAATCACGAAGAAGGGTTTGATAACGGACTGGAAACAGACTGTTCCTGGTACTTGGAGGCTGACACTTCGTAGAGGGGTGAGGTTCACCAACGGTGAGCCTTGGGATGCGGCCGCGCTTGCATTCACCATGACCACGTACCGCGATACTGTCGGTGCGCCAATGCGGGCATATTTGACAAAACTGACAACAACCAAGGTTGTTTCACCAACAGTGTTGGAGGCAGTTTTCAGCGCAGCGGATTCTTCGATTCCGGCAGTGTTGAGTTCGGTTCGTGCCCTTCCACCTGTTTATTACGCACGGGTAGGACATGATGCATTTGGCTTGAATCCCGTAGGAACTGGCCCATACAAGTTCAAGAGCTGGACTAAAGGCGTAGAACTACGCCTAGTGCGAAATGACAAGTATTGGGGAACTAAAGCCCGAATTAAGAACCTTGCCTTTAGCTTCTCGGCAGATTCCGATACCCGTGCGAGTCTTTTGGCTACAGGGGCAGTGGACTTCGCAATTCAGGTGCCAATTCAACGAATTGCTCGGTTGAACAACGCTAAGACGAGCGTCGTTCAACGAGAAGATCGCGTTCAAATGGCTCTGTTCTTTATGGGTCAGAAAACTGAACTTAGGGAAGTTGAACTTCGCAAGGCAGCATCACTTGCGGTCAATGTGAAGTTGATCACGGACAAGGTGCTTCTCGGCGACGGTGGACAACCGACCTGTTCGTTGCTACTTCCGTTACTCGCTAAGCCAGCTTTCCCTGGTTGTGCGAAACAGAATTTGGCAGCAGCTAAGGCAATTACAGCGAAGTACAAGAATCCAACAATCACGTTCAACTACGGACCTGCTCGTGCACCGAGCGATGAAGCAGTTGCTCAGGCACTTGCTAGCCAATTGAGGGCCGCGGGATTCACTGTCAATATGGCACCTGCTGAATACAACACGGTTACCACCAACCTGGTACTTGGAAGGTCTGAAGGCATCGTGATGTTTGCGATTAGCCCGGTATTCCCGCAACCAAACGTGTATGCGCAGGGTTTCTTGACGCCAACATCGATTACCAAGAACTGTCTTGCACCAGGCATGGCAGACCTTGCCGCAAAGGCGCTTTCAGCGGCTACGCCTGCGGCAGCAGATACAAATTACAAAGAGATGGAAAGGGCGGCAATAAATGAGCAATATTGCATGTTGCCTCTCTACAACGAAATCAAGAACTGGGGTCTGTCAAAGTCAGTAGGTGGATTCATTGCTCCACCGGCTGTAGTTATTGACTGGTCCAAATTGTTCTGGAAGTAACTATCCATTGATGATGCTGGGTGTGGGAGTCGCTTGAACGCGGCGCCCACACCCTGCTTCTTTTTGGGGATGGTGTATGCGACATCTCGAAAGTGAGATAGATCACGTTGCAATTGCGGTTCCAGATCGAACCCCTGCAATAGATCGGTTTGTGGGCGAATTAGGAGCTGGGATCGTTGCATCCGGAAGACGAAGTGGATCAACAATTGATCAGTTGAGATTTCGGAATGGAAACAAACTTGAAATCCTTGGCCCTGATATTGACCATAAGTTCGGAAATCGAATGGTTGATTTCTTAGACAAGCACGGATCTGTAGTTCACCACGTAACTCTTTTAGTTGATTCGGTGCAGAAAGCAGTAGATGTTTTAAAAGCAAATGAAATAGACACAGTTGGTGTTTCTCTGTCGGACGAGCGTTATCAAGAGGCCTATATTTTGCCGAAAGACACGGGGGGAATTCTCATACAGCTTTCTTGGAAAGATATCGATGACGAAGGATGGGCAAAACGTCATGGTCACGTACCTACGCTTCATTCAGACAGTGCATCTGAGTTCATTGGACTTCGAATAGCAACCGAAAATCCGGATTTGATTGCACATCAATGGGCAGTATTTGGGGCAAGGATCCATTCAAGCAAGAATGGAAATGTTGCACATTGGGGCGAGGGGTCGCTAACCATCGAATTCCTCAAGGGGCCATCTGCCAGTGAGCAAACGCTGATGTTCGGCGCAAATGAGTTTTACGAGTACAGCGTGGAATTTGGACCTAAAGTCCGTGGAATTCTCGGATGGGAGAAGTAATGGAGATCGTATTTCCTCAATTGGCGGTCGGGGACTGGATAAGCATGGCTGCTAGGAAATGGCCAAATTCAGAGTGCTTTATTTCGCCTAATGATGATTTGTCAGATGTTTCAAATTTTAGAAGCCGCACATTTCATGAAACAAATCGCCGCGTAACCAAACTTGCTCACGCTCTGGATTCTCTTGGCATAAAAAAGGGACATCGCATAGCGATATTGGCCGTTGATTCAATAGAGCACATGGAAGTGATTTTGGCTTGCGCGAAACTAGGCGTGACATATTGTGATCTGAATTACCGTTTGCGTGATGCTGAGTTAACAAATATTTTGACGAGAAATCCAGTTGAAGCGATTTTTCTAGATGCAAGATATTTAGAAGTGATTAATCGAATTAATGAGGAAATTCCTTCAATCAATCACATTTTTTCCTTGGAAGAAGGTGCATCTTGTGTTTCGATCAATGAGTTGATTTTAAATGAGTCCAATGAGACAGAAATTTCGGCGAAAATTCGTGGAGAAGAAATTCTGTCAATCATGTTTACAAGTGGGACGACGAGTGTTCCCAAGGGCGTTTTGCAGTCAGAGCGAATGATACGAAATATTGTCTATTCATTCAATCGGGAGATACGAATTCAGCCAGGAGGACGGCAATATAGTGGTGCTTCGCTGTTCCATATTTCAGGAATTTGCTCAGTTTTGCATGCACTTTTGGCTGGACGAACTTCTTTGATTCTTCCTCAATTTGATGCTGGTGTAGTTCAGAGTTGGCTCGCCAATGGTCGAATTACATCGTGCACTCTTATTCCAACAATGATCAGCGCAATTCTTGAATTGCCTGGAGCGGTAGATGCTTCCTATCAGGACCTGGAATCAGTGCTTTATGGTGGGTCCTCCATGTCCCCGGCATTACTCAGAAAAATGATGAATGTGTTTGACTGCGACCTGTATAACGGGCTTGGCGCAGGTACCGAAGCTGGAATCCAAACTATGTTGTATCCGGAACACCATCGAGCCGCACTGAATGGACGCGATGATTTGTATTCTTCGATCGGTAAACCGATTATGGGAGTAGATCTCCGCCTTTGCGACGAAGATATGAATGATGTTCAGCCAGGTGAAATCGGAGAGATTGTGACTCGTTCTGAGACCATTATGAGTGGGTATCTGGGTCAACCCGAACTAACGGCCCGCTCAATTGTTGATGGGTGGTTTAGGGCAGGAGACATGGCGAGGCAAGATGTTGATGGTTTTTTATATCTTGCAACACGAAAATCGGACATGATTATTCGTGGTGGAGAAAACATCTACCCTGTAGAAATTGAGTCAACCATTGCAGAGCACCCCAGTGTTCTAGAAGTTGCTGTGATAGGGATCCCAGAAGAACACTGGGGAGAAATAGTTGGAGCAGCAATTGTCTTGCGAAAAGGAAGCACGGTAACAAAGGTTGAAATTCAAGATTTATGCCGATCAAGGTTGGCGTCGTATAAAGTCCCCGAACAGATTTTGTTTTTTGATGATCTTCCAAAAAATTCAACCAGAAAACTGATTAAGTCCCAAATTTCTGAATTAGTGATTAGTGCTCTAAAAGGGTGAAAATGCCTATTTTTATTAGTGAATTGACGATTTTTGCGCCAATCAGCAATTGGGAACGATGTGGATTCGAGGTAGTTGACGGAGTCTTAGAGCTATCTAATGCCAACGTGCTATTCATCGATTCAAAGTTGGAGGATTCGCGAATTACGCGTTCCAGAGTTGTGGAAAGAGTGAGTGCTGTTCAGGTTGCGTCAACGGTTCGTCTTGATCACTTGATGGTTCATACTCCCCGTGGATATGTCTCGACGGGTCCTTTGCTCGAACTGGGTAGTGATGTAAGAATTGAAAGTTCCGAATCTGATGTTGAAGAACCATCCATTTGGGGAGTTGCTTTTTGGGTAAGCGATGTTTCAATGTTCACGGAAATACTTGACGAATCAAAACTTGGAAAAGCTAAGCCGGCAGACCAAAGTAATCAGATGGTTTCGACATTCCGTTCTGGTGCGCAATTGGGTATTCCATGCGCTTTGATGTCACCTGCGCTCGCTTAATTGTCTGAGGTAATGGCCATGATTTCGGCCGCAACTTGAACTGCTAAGTCATCTTTTGGCATTGCAATTTGCATCTGCATCATTTTTGTCATGTCGCCTTCGACCTTCACTTTGCCCGAAAGAAATGCCTGCATGCCGGCTTGTGGATCTTGCTCGAGGAAGATGGCGCGAGCCGTCGCGTAGTCGGTGGTGACCGTGAGGTCGGGAGAGTCGAGGTGGCCAAGATCCATCACCAATTCGCCCGATGATGTGTCGATGTGGCTGTTGATGATGCCATCGCCAAATGGGACGTTCTTCACCACC
>JAURLB010000105.1 GCA_030831445.1 Candidatus Nanopelagicales bacterium
AATCGTTGGACCTTCAGGTGCTGGAAAATCAACACTCGGCCGATTACTTGCAGGTGTGCAGCCTCCAAAGTCTGGACGCCTGACTGTTGGAGATGCTGAGATTGGGTATCTCCCAGTTGAAAATGCACGCAGTCACGTAGCTCTTGTCACCCAAGAACATCACGTCTTTGTTGGCACCTTGCGCGAAAACGTAGCGCTTGCTTTCTCTGACAAAACTGATGCTGAGATTTGGGCAGCACTTGAGGCGGTTGATGCTGCCGACTGGGCTAAAGATCTACCCGATGGGCTTGATACCAAGGTTGGTTCAGGCGGGTACAAACTACTGCCCGCTCAAGCACAGCAATTGGCTCTCTCTCGACTCGTCCTTGCAAACCCACGAACACTTGTGCTTGATGAGGCGACTTCACTGCTCGATGCGAAAGCAGCAAAACATCTTGAAGGTTCCCTCAATGCAGTTTTGGGTGAAAGAACTGTGATAGCAATCGCTCACAGATTACAAACTGCCCACGATGCTGATCTGATTGCGGTCGTTGAAGATGGAAAGATCTCAGAATGGGGATCCCACGACAATCTCATGAAAGCCGACGGTGCCTACGCAGCACTCTGGCGCTCATGGCGCGATGAGAAGTAAGAAATCAGTTAGACAAATTGTGGTTTGCGCTTAGCGCGTGGCCGACCTGATCGCTTCTTTGAAACTCCCGCAGTCTTTGTAGTTCGACCCTTGGAGTCATTTCGCTTTTCACGAAATCCGCGAGTATCGCGGGAACTACTTGATTCCCGGGTGTCTCGTGAACGACTAGTCGATCGAGAACCTCGAGCCGTACCCGAGTCACGAGTGTCGCGAGCAGAACGAGTGTCACGCGAGCGACTTGTTGAGCGACTACCACGAGAAGTACTGGTATCGCGTGAGTCACGAGTTCGTCGCGAATCACGGGAAGTCTCGCGTGAGTCACGAGTACTTCGGGTATCGCGTGAGTCACGAGTTCGTCGCGAATCACGGGAAGTCTCGCGTGTATCGCGTGAGTCACGTCCGCGACGTGTGTCGCGAGTTTCACGAGTAAATCCTGAGTTAGCAGACCGTCGAGAATCACGAGTTTCTCTTGAAGTGCTTTCATCGCGAGATTCACGTGATCGCCTTGAATCACGGCTGTCGCGTGATGACTCTGAATCACGAGTGCGGCGCGGGTCTCTCGAACGTGGTGTTCGTGAGCGTGAACCTCTGTTTCCGCTTCTACCGCGCGCAGGTTTTTCATCTCTAAAAATACTTTCAGGAATTTCCTCTTCGCATGGAATGCCACTTGGCTTCTGTGCTCCAGTAATTGCAACAAGTTGTTCATCAAATGGTTTCACTGGCATAACTGATGCTGTAATTCCGGCTTTACCGGTGATGCCATTAATGGCTTTCTGCTGACCTTTAGTTGCAAGTGTTACAACTGTGCCAACTTCACCCGCACGTGCTGTTCTACCAGAGCGATGCACATAATCTTTGTGATCTGCTGGCACGTCAACGTGCACAACAAGGTCAATGCCGTCGACGTGGATGCCACGAGCCGCAATATCAGTGGCTACCAAAACTGCAGAGTCACGATATTTGAACGTTTCTAAAGTTCGATTTCGAACTGATTGAGACTTGCCGCTATGCAATGCACCTGCATAGACGCCAGCTTTTGCTAGATTCAATACGAGCTTGTCAGCCCCGTGACGAGTCCTTACAAACAACAATGTTTTACCTTCGCGCGCCGCAATCTGTTGAGCAATCTCTGACTTCTGCCCTGATTCAACAATGAAGACGTAATGATCCATCTTCATGTGTTCGCTTTCTTTTGGTGTCACGGTATGAGTGCGAGGTTTGTGAAGATATGTTTTCACAAGTCCATCGACTCCTCGTTCGAGTGTGGCTGAGAAGAGCATACGTTGAGAATCACTATTGGTTTCGTCCAAGATAAGTTTCATATCTGGCATGAATCCCATATCGGCCATCATGTCCGCTTCATCAAGTACAGTGACTTGAATTCCATCGAGCCTTAGTTCTCGACGATTCATGAGGTCAATAAGGCGACCCGGTGTTGCAACTACTACTGAAACTCCGCGCTGCAGTGCTGAAATTTGTTTCTTGAATGACAACCCACCAGCGACTACGACAGTGCTGTGACCAATTGCTTTGGCTAGTGGAAAGAGCACTTCGTCGATTTGTTGAGCAAGTTCACGGGTTGGAGCTAACACAATTGCTAGTGGTCTGCGGGATTCAGTCTGCATGTGCTGAATGTTGTTCAAAAGTGCAATTCCGAAAGCAAGAGTCTTACCAGATCCTGTTTTTCCTTGCCCAAGAATGTCATGACCTTCAAGAGCATCAGGAAGGGTTGCTACCTGAATCGGAAATGGTGATGTGATTCCTTGTTTATGCAGGGCAGAAACAAGTTTCGGTGACACGCCAAGGTCACTAAATGAGCGCACAGGCGCAGTTGGATGAGACATATTTATTTACCAATCAACTCAACATGAATGTCTTAGGTTGATTGTTTCAATCGGTCGTGCAAAGACTTTCATATAAAACCAAGGGGTTTTGGTTTGTGTTTGACGCTTGCGCATCAAGGTGGGAACTGTATCAAGATTGTGACAAATACCCTAATTGAGCACAATCTTGAATACTCTGCTCTAGCATTTGGGCATGATTGGTAGTTGGCACGGACTCGTGATTGATTGTAATGATCCGCAAACTCTCGCAGCGTTTTATCAAGAACTTCTGGGCTACACCCGCGTGCAGGATGAAAGTGATTGGGTCGTTATTGGCAAATCCCCAGATCAGCCTGGCATTGCATTTCAAAAGATTGAGAACTTTGTAGCACCAACCTGGCCCAAAGAGCACATACCTACTCAGATGCATATTGATATCAAAGTTGATTCTTTAGAAGATGCGAGCAACGTGGCAATTGGGCTTGGCGCAACCTTACTTTCTAATTCAGAGAAAATCTTCTGGGTCTTTAGTGATCCAGAAGGTCATCCGTTTTGTCTTGTGTGTTTTTAAGTATCCAGTTTGAGAAAAGGAATCTGAATGAAAGTTATACATATAGACACAGCATCACTAGGTGATCGTTCCTACATCGCGCACGACGGGATTTCTGCGCTAGTCGTTGATCCGCAACGGGACATTGATCGCATAACTTCGATTCTCGATGCTGAGGGTGTGAAACTTGCTGCGGTAGTTGAGACGCATATGCACAATGACTATATCAGTGGTGGTTTGCAACTTTCGCGAGAATTTGGAGTACGTTACCTTGTAAATGCTGCAGATCCCGTGAAATATGACCGCCTTGCCGTTACTGATGAACAAATCATCGACATAGGAAATTTTGGCATTCAAGTGATTCACACTCCTGGCCATACCTTTACGCACCTGTCGTATGTACTGCACAATGAGAAAGGTCAACCAATTGGTGTGTTCACTGGTGGCTCGATGTTGCATGGCTCTACAGGACGCCCCGATTTATTAGGTGCAGTTCATGCTGAAGAACTTGCAGGACTGCAACACGGATCAGCGCATCGTCTTGCAACACTCCTACCTGACGACGTGAGATTACATCCAACTCATGGTTTTGGATCATTCTGTGCAGCGACTGCAACTTGCGGTGACTCCTCAACTATTGCCGACGAGAAGAAAGTCAACCCAGCACTACTGCTAAGCCGGGAAGAATTTATTCGAACAACGCTTGCAGGACTTGATGCGTATCCCGCCTACTACAAATTCATGGGGCCGATGAATCACGAGGGTCCTGCCAAAATTGACCTAAGCTCCCTTGATTCTGTTACTGGCGAGCAGATTGAAAAACTTCTGCGCGATGGTGCGTGGGTTGTAGATATTCGCTCACGATCCGAATTCGTGAAAGGTCATCTTCCTGGAAGTATTAATGCGGGTTTGGATGGTTCGTTTGCAACATATCTCGGATGGATTTATGACTTTGACGCAGACTTGGTACTCCTTGCGGACACAGAACCGGCAATAGCAACCGCGCAACGAGAACTTGTAAGAATTGGGATTGATCGCCCAGCTGGAAAGTTCGTTGGAGATATAACGTCGCTTCAGAGCCCATCGTCGAATCGAACTGTACGGTTCAGTGATGTAGTTGAAGTTTTGGAGGATGAGAACATTGCTATTCTTGATGTCCGTCGGGTCAAAGAGTATGAATCGGCCCATATTCAAGGTGCAATCAATATCCCATTGCATGAACTCGAATCACGAGCGAGTGAATTGCCGCGTGGAAAAGTCATCTGGGTGCATTGTGCTGGTGCATATCGAGCAAGTGCCGCACTCGGATTGCTAGAAAGGGCTGGGATTACTGCAGTCCTCATTAATGAGCCTTTTGATGCCGCTCTGCGCGTGGCGAATCTACCTATCGTGAGCGGTAGTCAATCATTTGCTCCTACAGCACCATCTGATACAGCGGGAGTGTGACGTGAAAGAAATTTCGGTTCAAGATGCTTTTTCTAAATTGGCAACAGGCGAGGTCGTGGCAATTGACGTTCGTGAGCTCGATGAATTTAGCGCAGGACACATAGAAGGAGTTACCTTCAACCCTTTGAGTAGTTTTGATGTGTCGAAAGTACCAACAAATACACCCGTTGTGGTGATTTGTCGATCTGGGAATCGAAGTGGTCGAGTATGCGAAGCTCTCTTAGAAAGTCATCCCAACTTATTGAATATGGTTGGTGGAATGCAGGCTTGGGCACTTGTTGGCTATGAGATGGTAAGTGACACCGGAGAGCCACACGTTCTTTAACCCATGGATATTCTGCTAAGCCTTTTACTCGGAGCGCTGATTGGATTTAGTCTGGCCAGTGTTGGTGCTGGTGGAGCAATCATCGCAGTTCCTGGCCTAGTAGCACTCTTCAATCTCAGCGCAATCTCTGCTACTACTTCGTCTCTCATCGTTGTAGGAGTTTCAGCACTCACTGGCGCAATCATGCGGCGTCAAACTGGTATCAACATCAAACTTGGAATTCAATTCTCGCTCATCGGTGTGCTGGGAACGTTTCTCGGCACTTACCTAGTGAAACTATTTCCAGAAACATCAATTTATCTCCTCTTTTCATTTCTCATGATTGTCAGTGCAATCACAACGTGGCGAAAGAAGCCAGTGAATGAATCGAATACAAAGCGACATAATCCATTTACTATATTTCTCGTTGCGTCTTCAGTTGGAATCTTGACTGGACTATTGGGAATTGGCGGTGGATTCCTTATCGTCCCAGCCCTAGTACTATTCTTAAAAGTTCCTGCACATGTAGCCGTTGGCACGTCCTTAGTGGCAATAACTACTAATACTTTGTTAGCGCTCGTAATGCGCTACGAACATTGGGATCAAATCCCAATCACTGAAACTCTCACAGTCTCACTCGGTGGAGCACTCACTGCAATTGCTATTACGCCGTTTGCAAAGAAGTTGCCGGCAGTAGTCGTGCAAAAGACTTTTGCCGTACTACTACTGGCATTAAGTAGTTACTTGGTCTGGCAGGCTCTTGGCTAATCCAAGAGGAAGTTTTCAAACTGCCACGGATCATCTGATTTCTCAACACCATCCCATTTACCAAAGAGATTGGCATTGTTTTTCAGTGGTGTCCAGTCAGCACTAGCCGAGTGAATTGGTCCAAGATAGGGGTACGCCAGCTCAAGAATCGTCTTCCAAGGAAGATCATCTGGAACGCATAATCCTTCGTTTGGATTATCAATCATCCATTGAACACATGCCATAACAGATACTGCGACCTGCAGAGTCGTAGCGCTCTGATGTGGAGCAAGTGTGCGAGCTTCATGAATTGAAAGCAATGAACCGACCCACCAAGCATTGAGTGGATGACCCATGAGGAGCACTCCAAGTCGATCTTCACCATCAATGATTTCATCATTCATGATGCGTTCTTTTGTTGGAAACTCCCAATTATTTGCTTGTAACTCACGCATCGATGCAATTGCTGCATCACTCGGGCAGTAGGCATAGTGCACAGTTGGCCGGTAAATCTCTTTGCCGGAATCATCTTTCACTGTGAGGTGTTTAGCGATTGTGTAGGCCTCGCCATGGCGTATGACCATGCCATTAATTTCATAGTTAGGCACCCACGATTTCACCCATGTGCTTGCGCCGGGCTGCGCTAAACAAATCTGCGTATCAGACGTTTCGTGTGTATAGGCCTTCGCTGGGAGTTTCAATTCGTGAGTTCCCCAGCCAAGTTCCGCTGGTGCGATACCTTCTTCATGGAAACCTGCGACTGACCATGTGTTGACAAATTCACCTGGAACTTTTGGCTTATCTGTCACTTGAGTATCTCGCTCCGAGATATGTATGACTTTTACACCAAGAAGATGGGCAAGTGTTGGAAAATCCTCAACTGCTTTGGCCTGCTCAATCTTAGGACGAGTTTGAGTATCAAAGAGATTTTGCGTTAGACATTCCTCAGCGATTTCAAGTAATCCACGTTTCACAAAATGTGAAACGAGTCCTGGGTTTGCTCCGTGCTCCACAACTGCGGTTGGGCCAACTTCATTCCAACCATGTTTCATGACATCGAGTCGTTGGTGCCGTACGATGAGTGTGCGATCACGTGGGTCTCGATTGTCTTGTGAATCGTATGGATCCCACTCTTCAACGGATGTATTCAAATATAAAACATTGTTTCGGTGACACCAATCAATAATCTCGTTTGCATCAATGTTCCAAGCCAAATCGACTAAAACATCGCCACTTGATACAAACTCTGCAAGTTTGCTTTCAAGATTGTCTTTCGTGACTTTATCGATGAAAAAGGAAATTCCTGCCGCAATCGCGTCTTTGAATTTGGCTTTGGTGTCTTGAAAGTCAAGAACTGTGATTTGATTTGGATTTGCAACGATGTGCTTTGTAAGTAGTGGAACTGAGCATTGGGAGACTGAGCCTCCCCCTAAGACAAGAATTTTGCCTTGAAATGTGCCTGCCAACGAACCTCCTAATAGATTTGAGTTCACTCAGTCTAGAACCACAGCTTCGCGTACTTTGCATGGGACAGACGAAATCTCTATGAACAGTTGAAGACAGAGTAAAGGCCGGTTGTTCTGAAGGGGGACAACCGGCCTTTATCTTTGAATGAAGGTCACTCTGAATCTTGTGAGTCTTAACCTTTACGTGATGGAGCCGCTGGGAGTGATCCCAAATCAGCCATCTGTGATTCACGAGTTGAAATGAGACTTGCCACA
>JAURLB010000106.1 GCA_030831445.1 Candidatus Nanopelagicales bacterium
ATTGATGCAATTCGTTATATCGACTATGTGCACTTATCTCACTCAACCACGCTTGAAGTGTTGATGCTGCTGCAGCCGAAGATCTATGCAAAAGGCAATGACTGGCTAGAGCGAGGCGGGATACCTGCCCTGGAGAAAAATGCATGTGATAGCAGCGGTATCACGGTTCAATACCTCGACACCGTTCTCAGTTCCTCTTCGCAATTGCTTCGCCAGTGGAAGTTGGATGACACCCAATGAGCAACAACTATTCGTGCATTATTTCGTTTCATACCAACCCCTACACCTGTGGTGTGGCTCGTTTTAATCGGGCCCTGGCCGATGAGATGGGGATTTCTTTGTTGTCAATTGAAGAGTTTGTAGTCAAACCGAGTGCTAATGCTCTGGTATCAGTGAAGTTTGATGAAATGTCGCCTGAAGCAACCGTGTTGCTCGGTTCGGTGTTACTGGAAGGCGCGATTTCATTTTCATTGTTATTGCATGATGTGCACAAGTCGCCTGAAGAGGTGGCTTTCTGTCAGCGGGCTGGAAAGGTATTTGCTGCCAACGCCGAGCTTCGCGCCAAGTTGCTCGACGTGCGGCCAGATTCTGTCGCAACTTTTGCTCCCGGTGCCGCAGAACAGAAACCGGCAGAAACTTTTGATCTGACACTGATTACGTTTGGAATGGCCCACAAGATTCGATCTGATCGATACAAGAAACTTGGCCAACTGCTACGTTGTGACGCTAGGTCTGCGCAACTCGAGATTTCCACTGCGCTGCACGAGGGAACCACTTTTAGTGAAGAGTTTTTCTCGGTAAATACCGAGATATCTGAGGCCTTCCAAGGCAACGTCAGCTTTCTTGGCTTCCTTGCGGACGGGGAAGTTTCACGTCGCATAGTTGCCGCCGATGCGCTTGTGGCATTTTTTCCTAAGGGCGTTCGTGAAAACAACACCACCGTATTAAGCGCAATGGCCCATGGCTGCTGTGTGATCACCAACCTGGACGAAGGTAGCCCATCTTGGATGAAACACAACGAGTCGGTTCTTGATATTGATCAATTGAAAGTGTTTCCGTCAGCCGAAGAATTGCGGCGTGTTGGTACCGAGGCGCGAGTTGCTGTCTCGCCGTACTCCTTTAAACATTTGGCTGCCTTGCTTAATCAATAATGCGATCTTTGCTTCGATCAACCGCTAAATCAATTGCGCTCATTCCGGCACTAATAATGCTTATTGGGCTTCGACTAATTCGCCCCCTTGTCGAAGTTCGTCTCATGGTTGTGGGTTTTCATAAGTTTGGCCATCTTGCGCTGGAGCCAGAACTTGCACAGCTTGAAATTGAAACTGAATTAGCAAGTCGCGGCAAAAAGTTTCCGCGGATTGTTACCTGGTGGAGTTTTGGACCGAGAAAATTGAGAGCCAATCCGTATTTGGTAGATAAGTGGAAAGAAGTATTGAGGGCCAAACCAAGTTGGTGGCTGGATGCGCTGATCCGCGTTGGTCGGCAAGCCCCCTTTCTGTCGTTGCCAGTGCCCACACTTTCCATTCAACGACCAATGCAACAGCTGTCCAAGACGGCGCCGAGATTGCAATTCTCCTCCGAGGAACGAAGCACAGCAAGTAAGGAATTGGCTGCACTGGGTATCGACGCGAGCAAGCCATTCGTTTGTTTGGTGGTTCGAGACGACGGGCACTATGGCGATGTGGTTTCTTCAGAAAACCCTGACTGTCTTTCGGCAAATTTTGATGTGGAGCAATTTGTATCGGCAAGTAAAGAACTTGTTGCCATGGGTTATCAGGTTGTTCGAATGGGGGCCGGAAAAGAAAAGCCAATGCTCTCTCAATCTCCTGGGGTTTTTGATTATGCAAAGAGCGCTGTTCGCTCTCCATTTCTTGACGTGTACTTGGCAGCAAATTGTGCCTTTGCGGTTTCAACACAAACCGGCCCTGATGCTGTGAGTCTGCTGTTTCGTAGGCCTGTCTGTTTCATTGACATTCCTATTTTCAGTCAATTTTTCTTTGGAACTAGCTTGGCATTTTGGAATCCATGTTCGCTAAGAAAAGATGGCAACATGATTTCACTTCAAGAAATTGTGACGACCGACAAGGTGTGGGCGAAGTATGCACATGTACTTCGTGAACAGGGAATTGATGGTGTGCGGTTGACGAGCGAAGAAATTGCCGAAACGGTAAAAGACTTCGCGACGCTCTTCAGCCACGATTTTGCTCTTTCGACAGAAGATGCCAATTTGTGCACGAGGGCAAACGATGCGATCACGGCTGGAATGGGGCAATTGGGCAAAGAGAACTTCGGCGAAATCCAGGCACGCATTAGTCCTTCCTATTTGCGCCGAAACGCCCATTGGTTTCTGCAGTAGGTAGCAGTAGAGGAGCCCGATAACATTTGGTTTCGGTCAAAAAGGCATGTGTTTGCAGTTTTGCCCTCTTAGCTCATTCGGTAGAGCACTTCCATGGTAAGGAAGAGGTGGCGGGTTCGATTCCCGCAGAGGGCTCGTAGTTACGGCGGCGTAGCTCAGTTGGTGAGAGCATCCGGCTCATAATCGGAAGGTCACCGGTTCGAATCCGGTCGCCGCTACAAGGGAGGTTTCTTAGATTTGTCAAGAGAAATTCAAGAACCGCGTATTGCTCTGATTGTTTGGCGTGTATTGACGTCGGTCGAGCGTAGAAAACTAATTTCGATCTGGTTTTTGATTTTGGTTGGGATGGTTATCGAAACTTTAAGTCTTGGTTTAATTCTTCCACTGATAGGTCTTTTGACAAACAGTGATTACCAAAGCAAATACCCAAAAGTTTTTGATTTCTTCGGAAATCCATCTGATAAAACATTGCTCGTAGCAGGGTCGCTAGTGCTCGTTGCTATCTATACGGTAAAAAACATCTTCTTATATTTTAGTGCATCAGTTCAAAGAAAATTCATCAACAACAGTTCTGCACGAATTTCGCAAATGGTCTTTAAGAGTTATCTGGCGCAACCATACGAATTCCATCTGACGAGAAACTCCGCAACATTGATTAGAAATGCCGAAAATGCGAATTCGGTAATCACAGGTGGGCTAGATCCATTTCTTGTATTGCTGACCGATGGCTTGGTAGCAATTGGGCTTTTTGTATTGCTGATGTTGGTAGAACCGGTAGGGACGCTGTGCGTACTGGTGGTTTTTGGGGGAGCTGCAATTGGCTTTCAAGCTCTCACTCGGAAACGGATTACTGAATGGGGACGTTTACGAAAGACCCACATGAAAATGGTGCTTAAGCATCTCCAGCAAGGACTTGGCGGAGTCAAGGAAATCAAAGTGCTTGGTCGCGAAAATGAGTTTTTTATTGAACATGAGCACCACCTGGTGAAGAGCATGGAGATCAATCGAAAGTATGCATTAATTCAGCTGTTGCCGCGGCTTTGGCTAGAAGTGTTGGCGATCATTGGTCTAGCAATATTGGTGGCGGTTATGGCCGGCACTAGGGACGACATTTCAAGTTTTCTGCCAACACTTGGTCTTTTCGCCGCAACTGCTTTTCGGATTCTTCCCTCAATCGGGAGAATAATGGCAAGTTTTCAGACCATTGCTTACAGCAGCCCACTTATTCGAACAGTTGATGAAGATTTGAAAATATCGGTTGTTGCTAATGTAACTCAAAATGAAGAGTTATTGTTTAAGAGAGAAATCAAGTTCGAAAATGTAAGTTTTAGTTATGCAAGCGCACATCGCTCATCCCTGCAAAATGTATCTTTGTCAATTTCGTTGGGAGAAGCTATAGGGATTGTTGGACCAAGTGGTGCCGGAAAGAGCACACTTGTTGACATATTTCTTGGGTTGTTGTCTCCAAGTGAAGGTGTTGTCAGCGTGGACGGTGAAGATATTGCGACTGGGCGACGATCGTGGCAAGACCAAGTTGGCTATGTCCCTCAATCAATTTATCTTGTTGATGATTCGTTGATTCGCAACATTGCCCTAGGCATTCCCCATGATTTGATTGATCACAATGCTGTTTCGCGAGCGTTGAGGGCCGCCCAATTAGAAGAATTTGTTTCCACTTTGCCACTGGGTCTTGAAACAGTCGTGGGGGAAAGAGGCGTGCGGTTGTCTGGTGGGCAGCGTCAGCGAATAGGGATTGCGCGTGCCCTCTACAGCAACCCTCAGGTGCTTGTGCTCGATGAGGCAACTTCGTCTTTGGACACCGAAACCGAACGAGGCGTGATGGACGCAGTTAAAGCGCTTCAGGGCGAGAAAACAGTAGTTATAGTTGCGCACCGCTTGTCCACTGTCAGCTATTGCTCAAGGATATTCAGCATTGAAGACGCTCGATTGGTCGCGGTTTCTCCTAATCGCGGGTTGTAATTGCGATACAACATGCGCGCAGTGAAAATAGGTAAGTACCAGCTGAAGTTTGGCAAAGTCAGTTCGGTTGATGCCGTTCTTGTGCACAGCGGGTACATAACAGACTTGGCCCCTCATTGCGCTCCTGCGGTATTGGCCCACTTCGACCCAGGTAACCGGGAGATTTATATCCGAATCGATTACTTGGCGCACCTTGTGCTCCTATGGCTGCGAAACTCTCGACGCGCAGCATCTTTGGGCGCTTATGCACGAATGGTCAAGGCAAAATCTGTCATTGCATATGACAACATTCCTGATCTTTATGACTGGGCAA
>JAURLB010000107.1 GCA_030831445.1 Candidatus Nanopelagicales bacterium
CCATTCATGTAAACCAAGTTTGGTATTTTTCTCGTAAAGGGACACCCGATCATCGTGTATGTCGGTATTGCTCGGTTCCAGAACATCTTTGTTATGGAGAAGAGTCATGATTCCGTCATAATTCGAATTTGTGAACCTAAGTTCGGCTTCATCGAGATTTGCCACCACGTATGAGTCACCGTAGGTCACCCAAAAAGTGTCCGGCAATTTATGCAGAACTTGTCGGATACTTCCTGCAGTGCCGAGAAGACTTGGTCCATCGTGAAAACATTGAATGGAGAGCCCAGTGGGGTAATGGTGCCATACATAGTCTTCAATTAGGTTTCCTAACTCGCCAACTAAGAGAGTCACATCGGTAACTCCCATGGATTGGAGACTTTCCAGTTTCCACTTTAGAAAAGGCTCTCCAAGCACTGGAACTAAAACCTTCGGAATTTTGCCGTCAGTAATCTCTCGAATACGCGTTCCGAGTCCTCCGGCCAATACCACGCAGTGTCTAGACATCACCGTGTCACGATAACGCTTGAACCCTCGTAGTCAATTCCGAAAGGAACTTCAACTAGACCAAGTTGTGACATTTTGTCTCGCAACTCAGCTTTTCTGTCTGCATAGAACAACAGAAAGCCACCACCACCAGCGCCGACAAGTTTTCCACCAAGTGCCCCTGCATGGATACCAGCCTCAATCCAACTGTTTACATGGTCGTGTACTTCATTGGGTTGTCTCTCGTACTTCAGTTTCCATTGCTCAGTTAGAAGAGCACCAAATGAATCCAAGTCTCCTGTTTCAAGAACCTTTGCTGTGTGATATCCAATGTCACGCGTTCTGTCTAGGTTGTCTGCCACAGTCTTTTTACTGACTTTTGTACCTGATTGCTCCTCCTGTAGCACGTCGCTAGCGCTACGGCGCACGCCGGTATAGAACAGCAAAAGGTTCTCATCAACTCTATTTCTTACATTTGGATCAATCTTGAGTGGGGACACATCAACTGCACCATTGTCATGAAATGTAAAACCACTGAGACCGCCGCAAGCAGCAATGTATTGGTCTTGCTTTCCTACTGGTTCACCAAGAATCTCTATTTCAATCTTGCACGCATCTGCAGCTAAGACCTGATTTGAAACAGACTCATGCTGGTACATACGCAATGCCTTAAGTACGCCAACTGTGAATGACCCACTGGATCCAAGACCTGTACCAGTAGGTATGTCTGCCATCGAGGAAATTTCGATACCTTTATCTACGCCGGTAAATCGTAAACATTCACGGAGCAAAGGGTGACTGATGTTGTCGAGATGGGTTGCACGTTCAACTTGGCTGTACTTCAACAAAATATCGTCGTTAAAGTTTTGGTGTATGGAAACGTAGACATATTTCGTAATTGCTGCTGCGATTAAGTATCCGTGTCCAGAACGCTCATAGTAAGAAGGCAAATCTGTGCCGCCACCACCGAGGGAGATACGTAACGGTGTGCGTGTAATAATCATTTTTGGTAGGCCTCTTCCACTATTTGGTGTACTGCAATTGCATCGTCAATCGTTGCTCCAATAGATGAATGACCACAAATCGCTTGGTAAAAGTCATTGAGTTCATCTCTCCATGAATCATCAGTTGCATCCCACTCCCAGGTGTCTGATGGGGGAGGGCCCATTTCGGGTTGCATCGAGAAAAGTGTAAGTCTTTCCAAACCGTAACTGCCACCTAATCCTTGGATATCAATCTTCGCAGTCTCTAAAGTGATTTCGAATGAGAATGTGTTTTTCCATTCTGTCCATGAAGCGTGCAGCCAGGCAAGCCCACCAGAATTTGGCTCGAGGGCAAGAAAAGCATTGTCCTCTACATCCATTTTCCAAAATGATGTTTGTAGTTTGCTGTACGCCAAACGAACGTCGCCAACGAGCATGCGAGTGAGATCTATTAGATGACTACCTTGGTCTAGTAACTCGCCACCGCCAGAAATTGCTCGGTTCGCACGCCATTCTTTTTCATATCCGAGACGGCCACCATGACCGTAGCGAGCTCGAATCCATAGGAGATTTCCGAATTGGTGGTCCCGCATAAGTTCGGCTGCTTTCCGAAATGCTGGATGGAAGCGATGGTTGTACCCGATATGGATGACTCGTTGTTTTTCTTTAGCAATCAATTGAAGATCGCGTAAAGGTTGCAACTCGTTAGCGCCAGGTTTTTCTATCAATACATGACAGTTAGCAGAAAGTGCTTTTAGCGCAATTACGGGAAGAGTTTGATGAGTAGTGGCAATTATGACAACTTCAGGTGACAACTGGAATAACTCATCAAGCGATGACGCAATTGCTGGCGGTGTTTCTAAATCATTTGCTAAGGCAAGTGCCGCATCGTGGTTGAGATCGAAAATGCCTACGAGCGAAAATGTGGCCGGAAGTTGCAATGCTCGTTTCCGGCCAATGAGGCCGGCTCCTACCAGCACTGTGCGTAGAGGACTAGTCATGGTGCTTCGCGAATTAGATCATTGTCGACTCGTCGTAGACGAAATAAATTTGAACTTGCGCGTGACTCAATAATCTTGTCGGGAGTGTCCCATCGTGCGCTTAGAGTTCGGCCAGTTACTTCTCTTGCATCCGAGGAAATTAGAAAGTCGACCAAGGTAGTCAACTGGCGGAGAGTCTCAACTACAGAATCATCTGCTTGGCGACTCGCATCACTATGAAGTTCCGGACCAGCAATATCTGCTCCAACTTCAGCAGCTTCGCGCATGAAATCTGTTGGGAAAAAACCTGGAGCTATTGCATTTACAGTGATCTGTTCATGTATCAACTCTTCAGCCAGTACCTCTATCAATGAGACTGTGGCTGCTTTTGAGGCAAAGTAAGCACTAGCCCGCTTAATTGGGCGCGGACCTCCGAGCCCACCTCCGCTCATGGTGAGAATACAAGCAGATGTTGATCGTCGCAGATAAGGCAAAAATGCTCTCACTGGATTAATGAAAGTGAGTGTGTTTGTGTTGATTGTTTCGGCCCAACGTGAGATATCAATATTTTCGATGGTTCCAACTGGTCCAAATATTGCTGCGTTTGCGAAGAGCACATCTATGCCCCCAAGTAAATTTGCTGCTTCGCTTGCAAACTCTGCACAACCTATTGCATCTGTCGCATCCACTGCTTGGCCAAATGCAGTGACTTTGTACTGCTGCGCCAAACTTTGTGCGACCTCCTCTGCATTGGAGGACCTTCCACAAAGGGCAATATTGTGACCAGATTCAGCAAGATGGTGGCACAGTTCAAGGCCAATGCCTCGAGTGCCACCAATGATCACAATATTGAGCGCAGCAAATGGACTCACTTCTTATTGTCGAGACCTTCCCACTTTGCTTCAGATGCTGCAAGTGACGGATGTGAAACAATTAAGTGCCACATAAGCGCTTGGAGACCTTCGGCTTGTGGAGTAACAAATTTTGGTTCAATAGTTGGAATAAGAATTGATGCATCTGCTAATTGACGCAGGGCTCCACCGTC
>JAURLB010000108.1 GCA_030831445.1 Candidatus Nanopelagicales bacterium
TCGTCATCTATCCACACTGCATCATCTGGTGTTGGGCTGGAATAGTTCATAGTTGTTCTTCCTTCTCTTGATTGGAAATCACAAATTGAGCATAGAGATCAAGTAGTTGTGATTTCTGGTGTTCGTTAAGTTCTGAATCCTTCGCAATCGCTTCTGTTGTGTGATTAGGGGCTTTCGCATCGGAGAGATATCCAGCCTGCACATAGAGCGTCTCGGCCGAAACCTCTAACGCTCGAGCCAACTGGGACAAGACTTCTGCACTGGGTTTCCTGAGCCCGCGCTCAATTTGGGAAATGTAAGGGTTTGATACACCTGCCGCTCGGGCAAGCTCACGAATTGATACTTCTGCAGCCATGCGGCGTTCTTTGATGAATTGACCAATTGAGGCGAGGGTTTCCATAGGGATTAGTCAACACCCAAGTGCTAACTATTGCAAGCGCAAGGCGAGGAAGTCGTCCAGTGCGGCAGTTATCTGGATCTCCCCAACGGGATGTCCTCCACCAAGCGGAGTTTGTGTGCTGAATGTGCTCTCTCTACCCCAATGCGCGAACACCTTCGCCACGATGGCGCTGTGTGGGCGGATTGAGCCATCTGAGACCTTTATGGCGAGCGAACCGTGATCCTTGTGCGCCAGAACGAAGACCCCCTCTGCCCCGTCTTTTGCAATCGATCCGGGGAGTTGCTCCATTGCTTCTGTTGCTAAGCGAGCCCTACCTCCGACGAGGTATGGATGCGCACTCATTGCTTGTGCAACGTGCCCCAACTCATCGCCCGAGTTGATGGCTAAGGCAAAACCTTTCGCCAAATCAAAGAGTGACATTGCAAACACCGGCGCACCACAGCCATCCACGCCCGTAACACTGATTCGAATGTCCAACCACGATTCAATCTTGGCCTTTATCGCTTGTTGCAGAGGATGGCTGGAATCTAAGTATTCGACTAGTGGCCAACCGTTCACAACGCACGCTGCAAGAAAGGCTGCGTGCTTTCCCGAACAGTCACTCATCAGTGAATTCTCTGCAATACCTTGCCGAATTGCAGTGATGTTTGGCTCAATTCCAAGCGGCAGACGTGGTGTTGAACGAAGATCCGTAGGTGAAAGCCCAAACTTCTTCAACAATTCAGTAACTACCTCGATATGTACTGTCTCTCCGGAATGAGAAGCGGCAGCAATTGCAGTTTGTTGGGATGTCAAATCGACTCCGAGTGCTAAAACGCTCGCAGCTTGAAAGAGTTTCAGTGAACTTCTTGGGTACATGAGTTCTTCAGGTTTGCCAAAACCTTCATTGTTAAAAACTACAGAGCCAAAATGTTCTGACTCAACGAGCGAATTTCGAGTTACCTCAACTAACTTCTTATGGTCTGACATTTAGTCAAGCATCACATTCAGATTATGTATTTGCAAGTGCCCCTCCAGGATTGTTCGCTTTACGACAACTGAAGCAATTGGGCCGAGTTGGTAGTGCTGAACACTTGTTCCCACAAACCCGACGATTTTGCCCTCAAGGTACACCTCAGTTGCGTGTTGTGGAAGTTCATCGACAGATCCATCGAAATGCACTAACGCAATTCGTCGGGGAGGCTTACCCATTCGAGACACTTTTGAGATCGTCTCTTGACCTCGATAACACCCTTTATCAAGGTGGATAGCAGTTTCAAGCCAGCCGACTTCGTTTGGAATTGTCCGATGGTCTGTTTCAAATCCCAAACGCGGAATCAAGTGCTCAACCCGCCATGCGGCATGTGCCCACATCCCAACAGGTGACTCTCCAACATAGTCACGCACCTGACTTCTTGGAATTAAGATTTCTCTTCCACCTGCTGGAAATGGATTGAGCCAGGTTAGAAATTTCTCGTGCTGTGATTTTGAGTTTTCGAAAACCACTCCCCAAAATTCGCTTACATCTTGAACATCTACTTTCATAAGAAATTTCATTTTCGTGAGATAGGTCAGTAACTCATTCGTCGTACCCGGTTCCGTGATTATCCAGGTGTTTTCACCATCTTCAATCACGTGTAACTCATGGAGCACAAATCCTTGAGGATTCAGATTCAATGTGAGAGCGCTTTGCCCTGGCACCATGTCTAACAAAAGCTGAGTGGTCAGTGAATTGAGATATACCAATCGATCTGGACCAGTTACTTGAAGAACACCTTTGTGTGACATGTCAACGCGACCTTGGGAAGTCAGAAGAAGTCTCTGCTCCTGAAAAGGATCCCCGTAGTGCCACGCCACGCGTTCATCGGGAGTATTTGGTAAACCTCCAACCGCTCCTGGAATCAACGTTGACATCGCTTCCACTACTTCTTAGAGCACTTGTCACATAGCCCATGAAATGTGACGTGCGAGACGTCAACCTCAAAAGCTCTGTCGGCTCGCAGTGCGCGCACCGTATATTCCATGATATCTGCTGAAATTGATTGCACACTTTCACACTCGGAACAGACCAGGTGAATATGTGTTTCTTCTTCCAGACTGTGGTACGTAGGCGCACCATGTCCAATGTGTGAATGAGAAACCAGACCAACTTTTTCAAGAACCTCAAGGGTTCGATAAATTGTTGATAGGTTGATGCCAGTCATTTTTTTACTGACTGCCCCAAGAATTTGCTCAGGAGTTGCATGTTTGAGTTCTTCAATTGCTTCTAAAACTAATTGGCGCTGTGGAGTAATTCGATATCCGAGTTGCCGTAGCTTGTTATCCCAGTTCATGCAGCACGCTGCATGATAACTTCGAGCTTAACTATTGTGGAAGATTCATCTGCCATAAGTAAATCATGAATGAAGAGGAATTGATCTTTACCTATTCCATACTGGCGCATGTGATTTTCGTACTTTAGATCAACACGCGCCAAAGTAATTTTTGCATCTTCAATGTTAGCCACAACGCTCTTTCCATTCCAAGTGTTGATGGCGGAAAAAAATTCAGACTCATGTGCACCAATTTGAAGTTTTACGGTATTGGGAGTCTGCCCATACCAGGTTCCCGACTCATTGAGAACGACTCCTTGCGGCCTGCCGTCAGGGTCAATCAAGGATGCCATGCATTGATAACTGATGAATTCTTCTCCACTCGTGGTAAAAGTCATCACATATTCAACATCAACTTGCGTGCCATCCGAATATTCCGCAAAACCAATCCCTCGCCAAGATCCTGGCATCCACGAAAGGTGAGCTAGATTCGGATGAACTCCAGAAATCAACTCCATCTAGCGTTGTCCCTTAAAGAGTTTGTACACCACATATCCTGAGAACCAAGTAATGCCAATAGATGCAAGAACTAACAGACCTGTGAAAAAGTGTTCAATATCCATAACCTCAGCCTAATTGATAGTGCGCACTACCCATGTGCTCATTCGCTCCACTAAACCTTGAGTGGTTGCCGCCTCCGCGTGACCCATTCCTTCTTCAAACCAAAATTCTGCATTGTGATTCTTATTCTTCGTCGCGGCTTCAAAGAGTCGATGCCCGTGGTTATCGAGGAAATAATCGTCTTCGCTGCCGGCAATAATTAGTAAAGCCGTAGGTGCGATTACGGAAGCACTATCGCAAGGGTCAAGTGGTTGAAGAAGATGTCTGTTTTCTGCATCTTCAGCGGGCCAGGTGTTCGGACCAATTGTCACTTTTGCATATCGTCGCAAGAAAATTTGTCCCAGTCGAAACTTGACGAGAGCATGTAAGAAGCGCATCTTTCTCGAACCGCGATACCACCATTGGGCCACACCACCAATAATGATGACTGCATCTGGTTTATGTTCAACAACGATGCCTTCATCAAATTTAGTGCGAGTGGTTGTGTTGCAAAGCGCTGCGTGCCGCAAAACACTGGACGCTCCAAGTGAAAACCCGATGGTCACTACTTTTTCAGCACCAAGTTCGCGAGCCCACTTCACTGCCGCATCAACATCCATAACCTCGTGGTGCGAAAGAGTGCAAAATCCTGATGAATTGCCGTGACCTCGCTGATCTATTGCAATCACCCTAAAGAATTTTTCAAACCATCCAAGCAGTTTTGCGTGAGAACCATGTCTATGTCCACCCGTGAATCCATGAACGACTACAACTGCGATTCGGCCAGTTCCCCGCTCAGTAGCGTAAATCTGCTCGCCGTCATGGGTGCGCAGGTAGGTGCTTGATTTTGGGTATGACCAGACTTTGGTTTCTGCTTGGGTTGTCACGGGTCGTATGATTCCACCTTCTTTGGCGGAATGCCTCTTTGGGTTTGAGGCTGTGAGGAGGACGTATGGCATCTCTCCTCTTGCTCACGCACAGTCCCCGCAGTTCAGCCGAGATTCTTCCCGCGCTGGGTCTACTCAATCACACTGTGAAAGTGATGGCCCCTGAAATAAGTCTCCTACTCGACGCTCCTCCCGCCCAGATTATTTTGATGGACGCTAAGCAGGATCTGCCACTTGTGAAGAGTTTTTGTCGGCTCATGCACACGACCGGACTTTCTATTCCCGTGCTGTTGATTACAACAGAGGGCGGTCTCGTAGCAATAACTGCAGAGTGGGGCGTGGATGACGTAATTCTCGCAACCGCTGGACCTGCTGAAGTTGAGGCTCGCCTGCGCCTTGCACTTGGCAAGTATCAGAATGCTCAATCCTCTGAGCCCACTGAAATTACCTCTGGTGATCTTGTCATTAATGAAAATTCATATGTCGTCAAACTTCGAGGAAAAACGTTGGACTTAACGTTCAAAGAATTTGAGCTTTTGAAATTTCTTGCAGCCCACCCTGGGAGAGTCTTTACGCGAGCGCAACTCTTGTCAGAAGTGTGGGGGTACGACTATTTCGGTGGTACCAGAACCGTAGATGTCCATATTCGGCGATTGCGAGCAAAACTCGGAAACGACTATGAATCTCTGATAGCAACAGTTCGCAATGTCGGTTATAGATTTGTGCAACAAAAAGAAATCAACGACGCAGCTAAGCCCTCGTATGATTATCAGTGAATATAGCCACCTTGATGAATCACAAACGAGCGCGGTCTTTGCACTCATTCAACTAGCCCAAGACGTGGATCTTCAAAGTCCACTTTCAGAACATGTGTTACTTCATCTGAAGCATGGTGGAGACATTCGCGCCCTTCATCTACTTGGTCTGGAAGATGATCAAATTATTGGTTACGTGCATCTCGATTCGACGGACGAGGTGGCAGGCCCAAGTGCTCAAGTGGTTGTCCACCCAGAGTTTCGAAACCTCGGACATGGTAAACAACTCTTACATAGTGCCCTGTCGCTGGCAGGCGAAAAATTACGTCTCTGGTCTCACGGCGAAAATACACTCGCCCGAATGTTGGCCGAGTCAGTTGGTATGAAAGAAGTCAGAACGCTCTTTCAAATGCGGCGGTCTCTGCTGAGTGCAATCGAGCCCGCAACCTTCCCTGAAAACTATGACCTCAAGATTTTCAATGCGCAAACCGATCAAAATGCATGGCTAGCGGCAAATCAGTTGATATTCCAGGAACATCACGAGCAAGGTACTTGGACGTTGCGGGACTTTGAGATCAGAATGAAAGAAGAATGGTTCGATCCAAGTGGGTTTTTCATTCTAAGAGCCGATGGTCAGATCGCCGGTTTCGCTTGGACGAAAGTTCACAGTCATTCACACGGACATGACCATATGCCGCTTGGCGAAATCTACGTACTTGGTGTTAGCCCAGAACATCGATCAAGAGGTCTCGGCAAAGCACTAACGCTTCATTGCCTCTTGTACCTGAGATCCCTGGGATTGCTTGAGGCAATGCTGTATGTCAACAAAGATGATGCATCCGCGCGTGCACTTTATGAATCTTGTGGTTTTCGAATTTGGGATGTAGATACTTTATATTCGTTTTAGTCTGCCGCCCTTGAAATTCTATCTCGAATCGCAACTCCAATACCTGTATCTTCTGGCGCAATGATGACGACTTCATCTAAGTTCAAGTCATCGGCTTTACGAAGTGCTTCATAGAGAATTTGCGCAAATTCACTTTCATTTCTAGGCATTGCAAGACGAATTGCCTGTGGTGGGGTCTGATACCGTTCAAGTGCAATAAACCCGGCAAGGGAAGAATCAGAAGGAAACTCGGCAATATCATCGATGATTCTCACATGTGCGCGCGGTGAATAATGTTTCTCTAATGCACCTGATACGCGAAGTTGGCTATTCACATCAGACTGCACTGAGGCGACAACCGCACTTATCATCTCTTTAGTAATTGCACCTGGACGAAGGATTCGTGGAATGTCAAAACGACAATCAACAATTGTTGATTCAAGACCGATCTCGCAATCCCCTCCATCGACAATGGCATCAGTCTCTGAGTCCAAAGTATCTTTCAAGTCGTTAAACACGTGGATTGCGCTCGTGGGACTTACTTCTCCAAAGAGATTTGCACTTGGTGCAGCAACTGCACAGCCCAATGCTCTAATTATTGATTGTGTGAGGGAATGTCGCGGAATGCGAATTCCCACTGAGTCTTGCCCACCAGTGATTGCCTCACTGACAACATCAGATTTTGGCACTATAAATGTGATTGGCCCAGGAGTGAAAGCGCGAACGAGTGCTGGCACATACTCCGCGAGTGGTCCAGCGATGAGTGGCTCTGCCATTTCCCAATCGCTGACATGGACAATGAGCGGATGATCAACTGGTCGACCTTTCACCTTGAAAATTCGTGCGATTGCCGCTGGCTGGTTGATTGCAGCACCAAGTCCATACACAGTCTCAGTCGGTAGGGCTACGAGTCCACCGTGTTGAAGTAATGAGGCGGCGCGTTCACTCTCATTTGAACCAAGGATGCTGAGGAGTTTCACAGGTTTATTCTGACATCCACTTCCAAGCGTGAAATCTTGGTGCACTAACCTTTGCCCGCTCAGGGCCGTTAGCTCAATTGGTAGAGCAGCGGACTTTTAATCCGCGGGTTCCGGGTTCGATTCCCGGGCGGCCTACTGTCCTAAACCTTCGTCTCAAGGTCGTTTAACAAATTCATCACCCGAGATTTGATGTCATCTCGAATTGCTCGAACAGCATCAATTCCCTGACCAGCAGGATCATCAAGTTGCCAATCCTCATATCGTTTTCCTGGA
The DNA here is from genome assembly GCA_030831445.1 of Candidatus Nanopelagicales bacterium. Taxonomy (GTDB): domain Bacteria; phylum Actinomycetota; class Actinomycetes; order S36-B12; family UBA5976; genus JAFMIT01. The sequence goes on from JAURLB010000108.1 coordinate 7,073, forward strand.
TAGTACTTACACGTATCACCACAGCCCATTGTGATCACCACGTCTGAAGCCTGAACCGCTGAATCTTCAAGGATCTTCGGCGAATTGCTCGAAATGTCAATGCCCAGCTCCAGCATCGCTTCGACTGCGACAGGATTTATTGATGCCTTTGGCGCGCTACCTGCTGAAAGTACTTCCACGCGACCTTCTGAGAGATGTTGCAACAATCCGGCTGCCATCTGGGAACGTCCTGCATTATGAACACAAACAAAGAGAACGGTTGGCTTTTTCATCATCATTTCTTTCTAAAGAATTGTGCGAGTCCGTATCCTGCAGTGGATCCGATAACTTGGATTGCTATGAACATTGCCGCGGAACTTGGGGCTATACCAGTGAACGAATCTGAAAACATCCGGCCAAATGTAATTGCGGGGTTTGCAAAACTTGTCGATGAGGTAAAGAAATATGCACCCAAAATCCAAAGGGAAATGAGAGCTGGACGCATCTTTTTCACACTCTTTGCTTTCAAGAAAACAATAAATACCAATCCTGCGGCTGCGATAAATTCAGCAAATAACAGATGATTACCTTCACGCAAGGTCAAGGAAAGTTCAAGTGCTTGCCTCTCAAACATGAGATTAGCCGTTACTGCTCCAAGTAGAGCGCCAACGAGTTGTGCAAAAATATAGAGAGTCATTTGGCCAAGATTCTTTTTGCTCAGTAAGAAGATGCTCACCATGGGATTGAAGTGGCTTCCGCTAATCTGTTGGAATACCGTAATCACAAGGAACAGCGTTGCAACTGTTGCAATGCAATTGATCACCAACTGAATACCAGCATCGTTAGTCAAAACCGTTGCCATAATGCCTGAACCAATAACGGCCAATGAGATGAGTCCCGTGCCGAGAGCTTCCGCAATTCCCTTTTTCACACTATGCCTATCTCTTTGGTTCAGCACCTTATGAGGAGAACTTACTATTTCAGTCGATGCAAACAAACGAAAACATAGTGAACAATTAGTGAAATTCGCGCCACCAAGCACCAAGAACTGCCGCGGTGACCGCGGGCATTTCTTCATTTGGGCAATGCCCTGCAAATTTGATGATACTACGTTCGGCTTCAAGTTGTTCTGCCATCGAATCTTGTTCTTCAAGCGGCCAAGCATCATCGTTTTCACCATAAACGACATGGGCGGCAATTCCAACTTCATACAATTCTTCGGTACGATCAATTTCGTTCATCAATATTTGCGCCTGACCAAATAACGACCTCTTATCTGACAGATGCCAGCGATGAGTCCAGATGCTCTGTTCATCGGGATGTGGATTAACCATAATGTCTGGGATGTAGTTTGCTTTCTGTAGCGCCCACGCCTCAGCCATAGTTTTATCTTTCAAAAACTCAATCATTCCTGTGAGCGCGGGAGTTCTTTTGACATTCTTTCCTGGACCAGAACATAGGAATGTAATCGACTGGAATTGATCTGGATCAATCAGCACAGCTCTACGTGCAACAAGACCGCCGAATGAGTGCCCAAGTAGATGCGTATTCTCAAGGTTTAACTCTTTTTCGACTTCTAAAACATCGCGAGCGAAATCGTCCAGCTCATACGATTCTGCGTGACCACTTTGATGTTGTCCCCTATTGTCATGTGCAATAACTCGGAAACCAGCGTGTGACAAGTGCGTCGCTAATTCCCAAAAATCTTCTTTGCTTCCAGTGAAACCATGGACCAAATGAACAACACCAAGTTCATTGCCAATAGCTGGCACATTGAGCACTGCGAGTGGGAGTTTTCCCACAGTACATAGTTCGCCTTTTGCAGGTAATGGATAGAACGGATGTAGGCTCATAATCGGAGTGTACTTCGCGGTGAGCGATTCCGATTTGCGAAGTAGAATTGGGGTATGTGGCGTGATAGTGACGATGATAATGAAGGTTTAATTGAGTGGCTAGAAATGCCCTCAGATGCCACAAATCGAACTCTCATTTATGGAATCTCTGGGCTCATGGATGCGGGAAGCGCTGTCCAGATAGCAGTTCATCACATGCTCGACACACTTGAACATAAACACCTTGCAGCATTCGATATTGACTTACTGTTCGATTATCGAAATAGACGACCTCGAATGACATACTTATCAGATCATTTTGGAGACATAGATCTTCCAGCACTTGATCTGGTTGAATGTAGTGACACCATGGGTCAAAAATTCATTCTCTTGCACGGGCAAGAACCAAGTCTGGGTTGGATGACACTGGTTGATTCACTTGTAGATCTCGTTGATTCACTCAATGTGAATCTCACAGTAGGTATGCAAGCATTTCCGTTCCCAGCTCCCCATACCAGGCCTATTGCCGTAACCACTCACTCGACAAATAAGGAATTGCTCAAAGGACGCGTGCCGTGGGTGGGAGATATGGAAGTTCCTGGAACCTTAGCGGCATATCTTGAACTTCAACTTGGAAGAGACGGGCATGCAGCAGTTGGACTAGCCGCACACGTTCCACACTATCTGGCAAATATGGAACATGCTCGCTCAGGCTTGACTCTCTTAAGTGAAGTTATGGGGATGACAGGGTTGGTTTTTCCTCTTGATGATTTGCGTGAACGTGCAGATCAGGCAGACGCAGAACTCAATGAACAACTCAACGCAAATCCAGAGAATATTGAAGTTGTGAAATCGCTCGAGCAATCATTTGACTCACTAGTAGCAGAACGGGGTTTACCAAATCCAATAGAGACTCCAAGTGGCGAAGAAATTGCAGCCCAAGTTGAGCAATTCTTGGCAGAGCTTGAAGGTAGGGATCAAGAATGAAACTCATCTCAATTTTTGCTTCACTCATTCTCGCAACATCGTGCTCTGCAAGTAGTGCCGTAGCACCCGTAGACGATTCTGCCAGCCTCAGCACACCGACTGTGCCATTAGTGCGAACAGTGAGTATCTCTGGCAGTGGAGACATATTGACACATTCTCGGCAATATAACGTGGCTTGGAATGGCAAGACGTATAACTTCACCAAGATGTTTGCGCCGCTCAAAGATCTTTTACAAGCAGACATCAATCTGTGTCACTTGGAAACACCGCTGACGAAATCACCTCCGAGTGGTTACCCAGTTTTTAGTACTCCAGTCACTCTTGCTCCGGCCTTGAAGGCAGCTGGTTTCGATGGCTGTTCGCTAGCATCGAATCACACATTGGACAAAGGAAAAACTGGCGCACTCTCAACTATTCGCACGATGCGCGATGCTGGATTAACAACCTTTGGAACAGCTCTGAATGCTAATGACTCTTCCGTTGGGTGGTTCATGACTGACAACGGGGTGAAGGTTGCAGTGCTGAATTACACCTATGGCCTCAACGGGTTTCGAATCCCGGCTGATAGCCCATGGCTTGTGAATGTGATCAATCAAAAGAAA
>JAURLB010000010.1 GCA_030831445.1 Candidatus Nanopelagicales bacterium
AAATGGGCACCTGATTACAGAGTTTCAAAGAAACCAGAACCACGCACTGAGGCTGTATTTGCTGTGCGAGCTCTTCCTGAGCAACTGGCAGAACGTGCAGATGCATGGATGATGCAACAGGGAACACCTTTCCAATTGTTGTTCTCCTCAAATTTGCGCTCATACACGGAACAGCAACCAGGCGAACCAAATATTGCTTCTCCGACCGTTTATGCGAAACGTCAGGTGCGCTTTAAGGAAAAGTTGAAGGCCGCAATCGCATCAGCAGAACCATTGGTCGGAATTGACCAAGGATTGATTGGAGACTTGCATCCGAAAATGGTTGCGGGCGTGTCCATGAAGATCAAGCGTGATGTAAGCCAGCTGCCATTCCTAAGCCACGCATTAGACGCAGAAGTTCGCACAATCTTGCGAGATACGTGTTACGGCGGAGCTCGAGAAGGACTAATTGACAAGATCATTGTTGGAAGTACAAAACTTCCTCATATCGATATTGTTTCGCAGCTTGATTCACCAGTTTCTCCCTTGGTTATCAAGTCGCTGATGCAGCCAATTTCTAACTCATGGACACAGGCTCGTTCAAGCGGTGTTGCCCGTGGTGGATTCTGGACGTACCGCAGAGCTCGAACACTTAAAGAGTTCATCCCGGTTCCACAAGAGCACTTGCGCGCAATGACACGAGGATGGTTTACAGTAAAACTAGTGAACCTGGTCTTCCATTCTGAAGCTGAAACTATTTCAATTGTGCATGAAACCGGTACTCGTTCGCAAAAAGTTGTTAAGTTCCCTGAGCAGTTCCTGTCTTCAAGCAATGTAATAAAAGATCAATTACCGATGGTTCTTGAAGCTTTGCCGCTTGCGTATGCAGCGGTTGGCACTGCAGGAAATCTGGACTCATTGCTGCCATATATCGCGTTGCGTGACCTAGGTATGGAAAAACCGGGCGCGTTGCAGGGAATGTACAACTATTCATTGTGTAATCCGGTTCTTGCTCAGTGGATTGAGACTGGTGAGATTCCTAACTCGCAGCAAATACCTGGCTACAAGGGTGTTCGTCCAGAAATAACGGGCTCCAACAGGGCTGAAAGAGTCGCAAATCTTTCAACCTTCTTGGGTAAACAGATCGAGGAGTATGAGAAATTGTACGACGACTATTTGCATGAAGTATCAGGAAATCCATCGTTGCTTAGTCGTGCTCCATTCTGGCCTGAGTTAAAGGAAGACATCGTTGTGTCACTCTCGGAAATTCGAAATGCAGCACTATCAATGAAAGACAGTGGCGGAGACTTCTAAGTCTTTACCCAGCATCAATGAACAACAAATTTGCAACACTCATCATCCAGCATGAATTAGATACAGGTTCCGAGGCGATTCTCGCCGAGGTTGCGACACTTGCCTCAACACAGGTTCTTGACTCGTATTTCTTGATAGGAGTGAGAGATTCGACGTCAACTGAAAATGGCGACTTTGATTCTTTATATGTGACAGGTGCTGGCAGTGAGAGCTGCAAACTTTTGGACCGGCTTTCACGAGTCGGAGCAATTGACCAGCTGCGGATAGTTTGTCTAAATGCGGCAAGCGAAGAAGCAGATGATCAAATTTCCAACGAAATTTCTGAATCAGTTGTTCGAATCAAAGGCTCACTTGCCCAATTACTTGGCTCAAGTGTGTCGGTTTCAGAGATTCGAATAGGGGTTCGAGGTTTTGGCGAATCGATTCCTTCAATCAGTTTTTTTCCAATTAATTCAAATGCAAATGTTCTCGTCATTCCCCATGACCGTGTGTCTGATGGCGGTATGGCAAGACCTATAAACAGAACTACGGATGGGTTAGTAGATCATTCATTTGCGCTTCATGGTGCGATTGAACTCGCAAGCCTGATCGGCTTGTGGCGTTCAATGCAGCATGCCCCCGTCGGTAACTTTTCTCCGGCGGTCGCTGGTACTTCGGTGTCAAGGCTTCGATTTAGCCAGTCTCGTGTGCGACTTCTTATAGGCCCACCACTACCGATGGCAAGAATTGCGGAATCCTCCGAGGATTTACCTTTACCGTTGCAGCACTTTTCTGTTTCTAATACCGAAAAAGGCGCGAAGGATCTCGTCGATGCTGTTTATCCAGCTGAATTGGTCTTTAACGAGGGAGAGGTTCCAGACTTCGATATCCAAGTTCTGGGTGGATTTAAGGCGCTTCTTGAATTCATAAAGGAAATTGGTAGAAGTGTTTTCTTGTTGCCGAAATTTATTGTGAAGGGAATGCAAGGCGAGCTTGACTCACTTGCAAGCAATATCTATCAAGATGCATTAGGCGACGATTCAATGGTGAAAATCTTGGGCGTTAGCTCAACAAATGTTGGTGTCAGTGTTGGGCTTTCTCGAAATGAATTTGAAGAAATTATCGAGAGTATTACTGAGCGAAGCACAAGAGAGTTGGTCTCTCCAATTAGTCGTGACCATTGGAGTTCAATGATCACCAAATTCTTCGGAGCTATCGACGGAAACCCAAATGTACGTGATATTCGCCAGCAGCTATTCAGTAATGAAAACATCTTGCTCGTAGATCGAACAGCAGCTGGAAAAAGTGACCAAGACTTGTCTGGCGAAATTGAAAAATTGCTTTTCGAGTACGTCCGACCTGAGATAATTACAGAAGTCCCAGTGTTTGAACCAGAAGTACTGGAAACACCTCTGGAAGGTGCTTCGGAAGCCAATGATCCAGCGTTAGTAGAAACGCCTGAAGTCATTGAACCTGAATTACATCTTGAAACAGAAGAACTTGAACCAAGCCGAAATAGTTTGGTCGAGCTGATAAGTAATCGTTTCGCTGACGAGCGAGACAAGGCCCGCGCTCGGTCGGAGGCGATGGTTCAGAAAATCAGAGATCTCTTTGATGAGATGAAGTCAAAAGAGGCGTTAGGCGTTTCCTCGGCAGTTGCGGTAGCGGCTTGGATCGCACTCTGCTCAATCATTTTCGTTCTCGCAACGTGCACGCCATTACGACGCCCTTTGGGTTTTAGCGATCTTTCGGGATATACAAAAGATGCCCTATGGACTTCATTCAGTGGAGTGTTTGTGGTTGTTGCAGTAGTCCTACTTGGATATGGCGGAAAAAAGACATGGCAAGTACGAGCGTTGATTACTGGCGGTGCAGTAGGGGCTGTTCTAGCTGCATGTTTGGTCTGGTTTGACGACATTCGAACTGCAGTGAGAACTAGTGATGGAAGGCCAGTTGCCGCGGTGGTCTTGGCACTACTAACCCTTGGTCTTCTCGGGGTGGCCGTTTCTAGGAATTTGAACAGTAAATCCGAAGTTCGCAAGCAGTTGGGCAGAGTGTTTCTATTGGTTACATCTGTCTATTTGTTAATCAGTCTGGTTCTATGGCAATGCATGGAGAATTCTGCGTTGCAAACTGCTGAAAACTCGACACGCTCAAAAGCCCTGTGGGCTGTATTGATAATTGCTGGACTGATGCTACTTTCCTGCCTGGGAATTGTTGCTGTCGTGCAAATCCGAGAACGTTTGAGACTGCGCAAGAATGCGGAAATTCTTGAATGGTGCAGGCAAGAGCTTGAGGTGAGTGTTGATGCTGAACGCAGGCTGGCAGCTGCTCAGACGCAATGGTCTGCAACGGGTGCCGTGCTTTCACGGTTGCTCACGAATCCATTAGGAGTGATGGATAGATCCACAGATGAACTGATAGAGAATTTGAGTTCAGATGAATCGATTCTCAAATACGATGTTGCACGTTTGATACTGAATGAACAGGGTGCAGCGGGTTTGGTTGCTCGTTTGCGACGTCACTTTGTGGAGCCTGGTTGGCTTGGACGACAGTATGAAAAAATGGTGAGAAGATTCCAAGAACAAGCAGCCTTCAGGTCAGGAAATCGAATCGAAGATCTCATTGACCGCAGGCCTGAAATGGATCCTGCAGTCAATACTGTTGATCGAGCGAAGAGTGGCATGGCCAATGGAGACAGATGGGATTTTGCCCGCAGTGTCTTTGAGGGCGAATATGACGAGGAACTTGGCCAGGTTCCAGAACAGTTAGATCTTGAAGAGGTCTACAAATCGGTGTTGGACAATCCCGGTTCATACGAGCTGGTTGGGTCACAACTTGAAGGTGCTTCGGCGCGTCAATTCCTGGAACAAGTTCTTCCTGCTCCACGAGTGGATCTGGCAACAGGTTTAACAAAGCGCGTATTCACTGGCAGCGACGATTCACGGAAAATGACTTCTGAGGTGTGGTGGCCACAAGACATCCTTGGTGAGCCAAATGTGAATTCAGAACAAGTCGTGGTCAATCAAAGCAGTTCGCAACTCTCGTCATTCTTTGCTGGTGCTGTGATGCTTGTTGGCATCCGGGTCGACCTCTCGGAGCCTTTTGCCTATTTTGATTGTGAAGGAGCTAAAGAGGCTGAGAAGAAGTCATTCCAAACGAGTTTCGATGAAGGTTCGCAGAGTGATTTCTGATGGATCAATCACCGTGGTCGCGTAAGGTTCCGCCGAAACCTCCATCGGGTCCAAATGGACGTCCGGGGTTAGGGGGAAACATCGGAGCTAGTCAGAATCCAACGGTTCCATCTCCTCCAAATCGTCCACCTGGCGCATCAGGCCCAAGCGGCAACACAACGCCGTACAAGAAGCCAGATGGCAAGAAACGAAATGGCTTCAAGATCCCCGATCTGAAGCGAACTGCAACAGTTTTATCAGTCATTGTCGCCCTTGTCGTCGGTGGTGTCCTTGTACGTAACGTTCTGAGCAGTAGTCCAAACGACAACCCGTCGGTAACAGATTCAACAAGTGTTGAAGGCGTTGTCGACTCCACGTTGCCTCCGATTGGTTCTGAAGCTGGAAAAGCTAACTGGGATGCACTTGCAGGATCGGTTGTGTTTATAGAGGCGATGGATCCATGCAACTGGCGAGGCTCCGGAACATTGGTGCTGGATGGTAGTTACGTGCTTACTAATGAACATGTTTCATCAGACGGCAGATGCACATTGATAATCGGTTTAACCGATGGACTTTCGTCTGAACCGTCGGGAGATATTGAAGCGATAGTTGTTGCACGTGATCCCAACATCGACCTGG
>JAURLB010000109.1 GCA_030831445.1 Candidatus Nanopelagicales bacterium
AATTGGAAGCAGCGTGGAGTCTCGTTCTCTATGCAGCTTGGGCATTAGACCAAGAAACAAGCGATTCACTGATGGCAAGCCATTTGGCGCTTGCAAAATCAGGAGCAATGGCAATTGACGTCTGTGAGCGAGCACTCCAAGTCTTTGGCGGTATTGGTGTGACCTGGGAGGCAGATGCCCACCTATATATAAGGAGAGTTTTGGCTGTTACTGCGCTAATTGGGGGTCATTCAACCCAATTTCGACAGGCTGGTAATTGCGCTGTAAATGCCTAGAACTTGACAACCATACGTACCAGTCGGTATGGTAGAGGTAAGCGCAAAGGAGAATGGCATGAAATTTGGAATTATGAATTTGTTCCCTGCAGAGGGTGCGAATGATCACAAGGTATTGCAAGACACGTTAGAAGAGATTCAATTCGCCGATCAGCTTGGATTTGATTCAGCTTGGTTGGCCGAACACCATTTTTCTCGATACGGAATTTTAGGCAATCCGCTATTGATGGGCGCTGCAATAGCTTCGACAACAAAGAGAATTTCTATTGGAACCGCAGTTCTTGTACTTCCATTTCATGATCCAATTCGACTTGCAGAAGACATTGCGACACTCGATGTTCTTTCAAATGGACGCTTGAAAGTAGGAATTGGCAGAGGGTATCAACCGTTGGAGTTCTCAGGATTTAACAGGATTGCTGAAGAGTCGCGGGATGTATACAGCGAAGTAGTTCAGATTCTTCAAAAAGCATGGACTGAAGAAGGTTGGTCATTCGAAGGTAAACACTTCAATTACAAGGACATGACTGTTTATCCAAAGCCAACTAGTGCTGGTGGTCCAACATTGCTCCATGCAACTGTTTCGCCTGATTCGTACCGTGATCGTGGATTGAAGGGCGAATCAATCATTACCTCGCCGAACTTCACACCACTGCCGTTGATGCAAAAGAATTTTGATGTGTATCGAAACAGCCTGGTTGAAGGTGGTTTTGATCCAGCTGATTTTGAAATTCCATTTATGCAACAGGTCTGGTGTGGTCATTCACGTGAAGACTTGGAGCGTGCTGCAACTGCAGCATTGACTTATTACCGGTCTTTAAACAAGGTGATCCCAGGTTCTGAAGAAGCGGTTGAGTCAGAAGCAAAGTATTACGATGCGGTTCGACGAAACATTGATCTTCTAACCCTTGATAAAGCGCTTACTCATGGTGGAAACTTCGGTTCAGTAAACCAAGTTGTTGACAATCTTGGAAAACTTCGAGATGTCCTGGGAGTAAATCACTACATCGGTTGGTTCCACATTCCTTCGATGGACCGAAAGATGGCAATGGATGCAATGGAGAATTTTGCCGCTGAGGTAATTCCACAGTTGCGTGAAAAGACCCCAGTTTCATCTTTGGCCTGATCAAACATCTACGCTTGCCTTGTGGCAGATTTTGAGATTTCTTCAACACAGTTAGGACCTGTGCGGATAATTGCTTGGAATCGTGAAAAAAAGCGAAATGCGTTTACTTCAAATATGGCTAACAGCCTTAAGCAGGCCGTTCAAGAGGCAAGCGAGGACCCTGGAGTTGGAGTAATTCTCTTAGATCCAAACGCTTCGATATTTTCTGCGGGTTGGGATTTAGATGAATTGATTCAATCCCGTTCTGAAGGGTTTGAGAAAAGTGATTTGCTCATTGAATCCGGTCGGATGTGTTTGAGAGAAATTGCTGAATCTCCATGTTTTGTGGTCTCAGTTTGTCGAGGAGCAGCACTCGGATTCGGAATTTCGCTTCTGGCGAATAGTGATTACGTTTTGGCACAATCTTCTGCAAGATTTGCTTTGCCAGAACTGGATGCTGGAGTGGTTCCTTCATCGGTCCTGGGCGACTTGATTGCAAAATATGGAATATCGCGAGCGCTTAATTGGGCGATTCTCGGCAACATAAGTCACCCTGATGCAATGAATTCTGGTCTAGTCAATTTGCTGTTACCTGATGCCGAAATCGATGCTGAAATCGAACGAATTATTGTCCGATTAACAAAGATTGGACCCCGAAATTTACGGGCAACAGTTAAATTGGCGCGAGAAATTTCGGTATTAAATGGCGAGGACATGATGCGTCACGGCGATAATTTTGCAAAGTTCGCTTTGGCGTCAACTGAGAATGGATCAGATTAACCGTGAATCAAAGTAACGGAAATCAGGGAATCAAAGTCGGATTGTTTCTAGCGTCTTATTTCCCGGTTGAATCTAAATTAGAAAACGAGTTAGACCGGATTACCAATCAAGCAACGATGGCTGAGCGACTTGGATTTAGCTCATTATTTCTTGGGCACCACTACTTGTCATCTGGGGCATTTTTGCAACCAATCCCAACGCTTTCATACTTAGCGGCAATAACTGAACGAATTCATCTTGGCTTAGGAGTGCATTTAGTTTCACTTCAAAATCCATTGGCACTGGCGGAAGAATTGGCAACGCTCAATGCGCTTTCAAAAGGTCGACTGATCGCAGGCTTTGGTGCTGGATATCGCGAGAAAGAGTTTGCTGCGTTTGGCATTCCATTTTCAGAGCGATTTTCCAGGCTTGAAGAGATCGTGAAGATTTTTGAACAGTTGATTCGAGGTGAGCAATCAAGTGCCTCTGGGAGTTTTGGGGAACTGAACAATGCTTCGGTTCATCTTGCAAGAGTGTTACCACCACCTCCGATTTGGCTTGGAGCCTTTGGTGAGATTGGCATACGTCGCTGCGCAAAAATGGGATTGCCGTGGCTGGCAGGACCAGAAGGATCGGAGGAGTTGCTGACTCAGCGAATCGGCGTTTATCGAGCCGCTTCATCCAGTTTTTCGGTACCTGTTCCATCAGAGTTTCCTTTGGTCCGCGAAGTCTTTGTTGGAAACTCTGACGATGAGGCACTCGCATTTGCCCGCCCGTATCTGGAAAAGCAATATTCTGAGTACAAGTC
>JAURLB010000110.1 GCA_030831445.1 Candidatus Nanopelagicales bacterium
AACTCTGCAGAAGTCACCTGATGGCGCTGTCATAAAAAGAACTGTGCTACCAGGTGGCTTGCGAGTCATATCTGAACAAGTTCCCGCAATACGTTCCGTTTCGGTAGGCATGTGGGTGAATGTGGGAAGCCGCGATGAAGAAACGTCTGTTGCTGGCTCTGCACACTTCTTAGAACATTTACTCTTTAAAGGCACAACTTCAAAAACTGCATTAGAACTCTCCTCAGCGATTGATCGTGTGGGCGGGGAGATGAACGCTTTCACGGCTAAGGAATATACCTGTTTCTATGCCAGAGTATTAGATCAAGATCTACCGGTTGCAATAAGCACGTTGTCAGACATGCTGGTGAATTCAACCATTGACCCGCGAGATTTTGAGGCAGAGCGCCAAGTCATTCTTGAAGAGATTGCAATGCGCGATGATGACTACGCAGATATTGCACACGAAATGTTGGTACAAGCACTGTATGGCACGCAAGACCTCGGACGACCAATTCTTGGCACTCGATCTACCATCACAAAATCTAAGCGAAACACTGTTTGGAATTTCTACAAGCATTACTACAGGCCACATCACATTGTTATTGCGGCGGCAGGTGGAGTAGACCATCAAGAGTTGGTGCAACTTGTGAAGCGTGGGTTTAAGTCCCTGCTGAAAGGTCGTCAGCTTCCAATAAAAGCCCGCAGTGCACGATTTCAGGGCAAAGTGCATCATCAAATGAAAATCACCGATCGTGTGTCGGAGCAATCACACCTTGTCTTGGGTTACCCAGCATTTGCTCGAGGAAATAAGCATCGCTATGAACTTGGAGTACTCAATACAATTCTTGGTGGCGGTATGTCCTCGCGACTCTTTCAGGAAATTCGAGAGGTAAGAGGACTTGCCTACACAACGTACGCATTCACACAAGGTTTCAGCGATACGGGGTATCTTGGAATTTATGCTGGGTTTCAACCACAAAAAGCGCAAGAAGTTCTCAATGTTATCCATGAAGTGACCAACTCCCTCTCAGTGGCGGGGCCGAGTGACGAAGAGTTATACAGAGCAAAAGGTCAACTGAAAGGCTCTTTGGTGTTAGGGCAGGAAGATAGTTCTTCACGTATGAATCGCATTGCCAAAGCAGAATTAGTGACCGGAGAACTGCCGTCCGTTGACGAGCTCTTACGGCGCATTGATGCCGTCACTTCAACTCAAGTAGAAAAACTTGCACGCAATATATTTGCTCAGAAGCACGCTATGTCGCTTGTAGGCCCACATTCATCGGTGAGAGAATTCACGCAGGGCAAAGGTAGGTCTCGATGAAGGTAGCAGTACTTGGCGCGCAAGGTCGTATGGGTAGTGTTGTGTGCAAGGCAATCGAGGCGAGCGACGATCTTGAACTTATTGCACAACTAGATGTGCACAATAACATTTCTGAACTCTCTGATCTGCAAGTGGATGTTATTGTCGATTTCACCACCCCAGATGTCGTCATGGAACATATTTCCTACGCTTTGCAGACTTCGACTCATATTGTTGTTGGAACTTCTGGCTTTACCAGTGAAAAGTTACATTCGATTGAAATTGAAGCGCAACGTAAGCCTGAAGTAGGTGTACTTATTGTTCCCAATTTTTCACTCGGCGCAATCCTGCTCGCCAAATTGGCAAAGAAGGCTGCTCCATACTTCGAGTCAGTCGAGATCATCGAATTACATCATGAGAGAAAACTCGACGCACCGAGTCAAACAGCGCGCTTTACTGCTGAAGAGATTGCAACCAGTCGCGAAGGTAAAGTGAATCCGGATGCAACCCGGGGTTCAAAAGAGGCAAGAGGACTTGAAGTCGCCGGAATTCCAATTCACTCAATTCGTTTACCGGGTCTCTTTGCTCACGAAGAGATAATTTTCGGAAATGCTGGAGAAATTCTTACACTCCGACATGATTCGACAGATCGCCTGGCTTATATGCCTGGAGTTCTAAGTGCGATTCGGGAAATCCCACATCATCCTGGTTTTCATGTTGGACTCGATTCAATTCTTGACTTGTAAATGAAAACAAAAATTCTCTTAGCTGGTATCAGCATTTTGAGTTTCGGCTATATTGGCCTTTCAATGCTCCGAGCAGCACAATTGCAATCCTACGACGATGTCACTGGGATTCTTTGGCAAATAGGTATTGTGCTAATTGCGGGGATTTCCTTTGGCCTCATTCTCCGTGAAATTTGGTTTGGTCTTCAGTTGCAAAAACTCGCCTCGATAATGAATAAAGAGCATTTACTTTTGCCCGATACTTTAGAAAAGTTGCCTTCAGGTCGAACAGACCGTAGCGATGCCGACATGCGATTTTTACACATGAAGCAAGAAGTTGAAGCGTCTCCCGATCGTTGGCAGAGTTGGTTTCGGCTAGGTCTCGCTTACGATGAAGCGGGGGATAGGCGACGCGCACGTGAAAGTATGCGCAAAGCACTCCAACTGTTTCGAAGTTCTCCCTAAGCCCAATATCCTCGTGCACGACCTATGGCTGTAATTAGGGCTGAAATGGTGATAACAAGAATAAATGGCGCACGCATCATCAGTAGTCCCAGCGCACTCAGGGCACCAACAATTCGACCATCAAGGATGAAGGCATCTTTTGTCGTGAAGAGTTGTAGTGCGATGAGACCTGAAAGCAAGCCGATTGGTAAGACTGCGATCACTTTCTTCGCCACCTGGTGAGACAGTAGTGATTCCGGTAAGAAGTATCCAAGAATCTTTAACATAAATGTTGAGAGCGATGCGATGAGAATTGTTGCCCACATACTTACTCTCTCATCCCGAGTGTTACTACTGCAGCGAATATCCCAGCAATCAAAATCGGTGTTCCAGCGGGAGTAAACCCAAATGCGAAGAGAGCAACAAGTGCTGAGGCGACTGCAAGAAATCGCAAACGCCAGGTTTTGAGCTGTGGCCAAAGTAATGCCAAGAAGCCTGCCACTACTGCCGCATCGAGACCAAGGGCCTGAGGATCACCTGCAATATTGATAGCAAGTGCGCCGAGTAGTGTTGCAAGGTTCCAGAAGACAAAGACCGAGATCCCCGTTGTCCAGAATGCAAATGGTCCTGCACCTTTTTCCTTATGTGAAAGTGCCATAGCGGTGGATTCGTCTATGGTGAGATGACCTGCGAGAATTTTTTTCAGTCCCGTTACCCGAAGTAAGTCATTCATCGAAACCGCGTACGCGAAGTTTCGAATCCCAACGAAGAATGCTGTAATAATTGCTGCGAAACTTGATCCGCCGGCTGCGATCACGCCAACCAAAGCAAATTGGGAAGCCCCCGTAAACATAAATAGGGACAATGTCATCGTTTGCATGACATCAAGGCCACTACTTACGCCCAAAGCACCAAATGAAACTCCATATGATGCGACTCCCACCCCAATACCAATGGCATCAGTGATGATTCGGTTGCGAGGCATAGGCTGAAACCTAGCGAGTGAGTCCTGAACGGTATCCAATGCCTCGAACAGCTTGCGCTAAGCGAGGTCCACCCGCATCAAGAATTTTTTTGCGGAGACGCGATACGTGAACTTCGAGCACATGATAATCGCCATACCATTCGCCCCACACCTTATCGATGAGTTCTTTTCGATGTATGACACGATGCGTATTAGCCAAAAACAGAACGAGTAAATCAAATTCGGTTTTGGTAACACTTAATTCTCGACCCTGAATCTTCACAATCCGATTTTCTATATTGACTTCGATCCCTGCGTGCTCAAGGAGTTTGACTTGTTCCTGATTACGCATAAATGTCCGGTGAATCAATGCTCTGGTACGTGTGACGAGTATTGAATGATCCCGATTGCGGGCGACAAAGTCATCAGCACCTGCGAGTAATACGCTTGATTCGTCCGTATCATCGAGGTATAGCGGTGAAACAATTATCGGAATCTGGGTGAAGTTCCGAATTCGTTCACATAGTCCGACTGCAGGTGCAACCGTGGTTTCAACGGCAATCACAACAACATCTGGTTTTGCACTTTGTAAGGCGTGAATTAGGGAGCGTGACGAATCAGGAGTCATCGTTCGAAAGCCAGCAAGTTCAAAAAGTTTGCTAACAGTTCGCTGTTGCGCCTCATTTTCCCCGATCACAAAGATAGACATTTTCATTTCTCTCTCCTTGTTCCTGTGGATTTCACAGTTCGCTAACTTTGGTACGGCAACCTCAAGAAATGGTGTGGACACAGTTGCGAAATGCTCACGTTTTAGGCACGCCTCATCGGGATTCCCTTCAGCGGACGGGTAGGCTTTCACACTATTGAGGCAAAGGAGCGTGTTTCACGTGGGTGAAAGCACTGTCACTTTTCGAAGTGATGTCACTGTAGAACTAGTGAAATCTGCCGCGTCGGATGCAGATGTCATCTGGGCAGCGCGCGTGTCTACGAAGGGTGAGCAGTCACTTGATGATGTGACTTCCGACCCAACTCGATCCGCTGGACTCATTAACTACTTGATGCGTGATCGACACGGTAGTCCGTTTGAACATTCATCAATGACGTTTTTCGTGAAGGGGCCGATTTTTATGTGGCGGGAGCACTTCCGTCACCGAATCGCTTCCTATAACGAAGAAAGCGGTCGCTACAAGGTGCTCGAGCCCGTCTTCTACGTGCCAGGGGTTGAGCGAAAGCTTGTTCAGGTAGGGAAGCCTGGCGCATACGAGTTCATCGACGGTACGAAAGATCAGTACGAACTTGTTGATTCCCTCACTCGTGAGGTGTGCCAAAACGCCTATGACGCCTACATCAAAATGCTCGATGCAGGCATTGCTCGCGAAGTTGCTCGAATCGTTCTTCCTGTGACGATTTATTCAAGCGCATACGTGACGATGAATGCTCGCGCCTTGATGAATTTCTTGTCATTGAGAATGAAGAGTGAGGGCTCACATTTCCCATCGTTTCCACAACGCGAAATTGAAATGGTGGCGGAGCGTTATGAAGAAGAGTTCAAGAAACTGATGCCACTAACACATGCAGCCTTCGTTGAGAATGGTCGCGTAGCTCCTTAGGAGAGAAATGCAATCAGCAAGCAAGCCCTTTGGCTCGGTACTGACAGCAATGGTCACACCTTTCCGTGACGATTTATCGGTTGATTTTGATGCGGCCGCTGAGCTGGCTCAGGATTTAGTAGCACTAGGTAACGACGGTCTCATTATTAATGGAACCACAGGTGAATCTGCTACAACTTCAAATGATGAAAAAATTGAGCTACTCAAGACAGTACGTCGAGCTGTGGGTGACAATATCCGGATAGTTGCCGGGGTGGGCACCAACGATACGTATAAGACGATTGAAAATGCCAGGCTTGCCCAAAGTGCTGGAGTTGATGGCCTACTTGTCGTATGTCCCTACTACAACAAACCACCTCAAGAGGGCTTGTACCAACACTTTATGGCGGTTGCCAACGCAACGGGGCTTGATGTGATGCTCTACGACATTCCGGGCCGATCTGGTGTTGCAATCAGCAGCGAAACGTTGATCCGTTTGGCTGAGCATCCTCGAATCGTTGCCAACAAGGACGCAAAAGGAGACTTGTATCAATCTAGTGTGGTGTTGAGCCAATCGAATCTCGTGTATTACTCAGGAGAGGATGCGCTGAATTTGCCACTACTTTCGATCGGTGCTGTTGGATTTGTTTCTGTTACTGGGCACTTGATTGCAGATCGACTCAAGGCAATGTTGAACGCGTTTGAAGCTGGAGATGTAATCAGAGCACAGGAAATCAATCAGTCTTTGGTGCCTGTCACTACTGGCGTAATGACAAAACTTGGCGGTGCCATAATGGTGAAGGCAGCCCTCGATCTCTTAGGACGAAAAGGTGGCGGTCAAGTTCGTCTTCCTTATGTGGTTGCAGATGAAAAGCATAGAAATGAACTTCGCGAATACTTGAGACTAGGCGGTTTTAGTTTGTGATTCATTCACACAGTGATTTAGGAACTCCTCCAGTACTTGCACCAGATGTCTTGCGCATTATTCCACTTGGTGGGCTTGGTGACGTTGGACGAAACATGGCCATTTTTGAGATGAATTCAAAAATCATCGTTGTGGATTGTGGTGTGCTCTTTCCTGCAGAATCACAGCCTGGAATTGACCTCATCTTGCCCGATTTCACGTATCTTCATGATCGATGGAATGACATCGAAGCGATATTTCTTACTCATGGCCACGAGGATCACATTGGCGCAATCCCGTTTTTGTTGAAGAATAGAAACGATATTCCTATTTATGCTACTGAATTAACACTCGCGTTCTTGCAGGCTAAATTGACTGAGCACAGAGTGAGCGGAATCCTGAGGACTGTTCAGGACAATGAACGAGTTGATACGGGACAATTCCAGGTTTCATTCATTGCAGTGAACCATTCGATTCCTGATGCTGTTGCCCTCGCAATTACCACGAAAGCGGGAGTTGTCATTCACACAGGCGATTTCAAAATGGACCAACTTCCACTTGACAATCGAATTACAGATCTTGTGACATTGGCGAAACTCGGTGAACAAGGTGTTGATGTCCTAATGGCTGATTCAACAAATGCTGAGATCCCAGGTTTTGTACCAAGCGAATCTGACATTTTGCCAACGCTTGAAAGTGTGTTTGTGACTGCTAAAGGCAGAATTATTGTGGCGTCATTTGCCTCGCACGTTCACCGAATTCAACAGATTATTGATGTTGCAGTTATGAATAAACGCAAAATCGCTTTTATTGGTCGATCCATGGTGCGAAATATGGCAATTGCCAAAGAACTGGGTCACCTCACAATTCCCGATGGAGTCTTAGTGTCGAATGGAGACATCGATAACTTTGCAGATCATCAGGTTGTGTTGATTAGCACGGGTTCTCAAGGAGAGCCGATGAGTGCATTGTCCCGAATGGCAAGTAAGGATCACAAGATTCACATCACTGAGAATGACACAGTCATTTTAGCTTCGTCACTCATCCCAGGAAATGAAAATTCGGTCGGTCGAGTTATCAATGGGTTGTCCAGACTTGGCGCGAAGGTAATCCACAAAGGCAACGCCTTCGTCCATGTTTCTGGTCATGCTGCGAGTGGCGAATTGTTAATGCTGTATAACATCGTGAAACCTAAAAACGTTTTACCTGTTCACGGTGAACCCAGGCATTTACTTGCGAACGCTAACTTAGCTCGCCGAACTGGTGTGCCCAATGTCGTAGTTCTTGAAGACGGGATGGTCGCAGACTTGGAGGGTGGGAAGTTACGCGTGGTTGGCGCAGTTGATTGCGGATATGTCTATGTGGATGGTGCGTCAGTTGGTGATATTTCTGAGGTATCACTCAAAGATCGCAAAATACTCGGTGACGAAGGATTCATCTCATGCATCGTGGCACTAGACCTCACCAACTGCAAAGTTGTGGCAGGACCTGAAATTCATGCACGAGGATTTGCTGAAGACGACACTGTGTTTAAACCTGTTATTCCGCTGATTCAAGATGCGCTGGAAAGAGCGCTACGCGATTCAGTGACCGACACCCAACAATTACAACAATTGATGCGACGAACCTTAGGGAAATGGGTTAACGAAACCCATCGCCGCAAGCCGATGATTGTCCCGGTCGTCATTGAATCTTGATGAGACACGTGGGACGAATGGGGCATTTTTAGCCTAGTGTGGCAATAAAATGCCCAACCATGGCGAGCAAAACTTCCCCCACTCGCACGCGCCCTAAAGCCGCTAAGGCGAAAAGCCCGGTTGGCCGTTTCCTCGGCGGCATCATCAAAGGGTTGATGTGGGTGTGGCGCGGATTGGGACACATCCTTGGTTCAGCTGTACGCTCAATTGGGCATGGCGCAAAGGACGTCGATCCGGCCCTTCGTATCGATGGGATTGGTTTTCTCTTTTTTGGCATTTCGCTGATCTCGGCTGCGGCCTCATGGTTTCAAGTGGAAGGTTGGTTGACAGGAATTTTTCTATCCGTCAGTCAAAGTTTGTTTGGCGCCGGACATCTTATTTGGCCGCTCTTCTTTTTGTGGCTTTCCTTTCGCGCACTGAGAAATCCAGACAAGATAGAAGAAACTTCTCGAATTTCAATTGGCCTCTTCGGACTCGTTGTTTCATTGCTTGGGTTGTGGCACATCGCTCAGGGTGCACCTGGATTTGAAGATGGGGCAGTGGCAATGAATGAAGCCGCTGGCGTTATCGGTTACATCATTACCGGGCCACTCATCTCAGCAGTGAGTGTTGCGTTCGCTATCGCAATCTTGATGTTGTTTATGTTTTTCTCTTTGTTGATAGTTACGAAGACCCCACTGAAACAAGTGCCTAGTCGAATCATGATGTTGATTGCACTTGTGAAGAATCGAATGCCGGTACGAGAACAGAAACCAGACACGATTGAACTTGACTCGTATGCCGCCGATGAACCGTTTGAAACTATTGCTGTGATTGAAAACGAACTAGTTGATGACACTGAAGAGATTGAAGAGAATTTTGAAAATGATGACACAGCGGAATTGCAAGTTGTCCAGAAACCGATCTATGAGACGGATGATCAGGCTCTGATTGAACTTGTGCGCGAGACACCTACGCTTGTGGGAGATGTGGAATTACCACTTGAACTCCCATATGTTTTGCCAGACCCATCACTTCTAACTCAAGGTGTTGTGACGAAGGCAAACACCAAAGCTAATGAAGCAGTCAAGCAAGCACTTATGGGAGTATTTGAAGAGTTTGATGTTGACGCTGAAGTGACGGGCTATCTACGTGGCCCCACCGTGACTCGCTACGAAGTTGAACTTGGAACTGGCGTAAAAGTGGAGCGCATTACGCAACTCGCAAAAAATATTTCATACGCGGTCGCACACTCTGATGTCCGAATTCTCTCGCCTATTCCGGGTAAGTCGGCTGTTGGTATTGAGATTCCAAATTCAGACCGTGAAGTGGTAGTGCTGGGCGATGTGTTACGAAGTAATGTTGCACGTGCCGAGAACCATCCTCTAACCGTTGCTTTGGGTAAGGATGTTGAAGGCGGATTCGTTGTTGCGAATCTTGCTCGAATGCCACATCTGCTGGTGGCTGGCGCAACAGGTGCTGGAAAGTCATCGTGTATTAACTCACTTATTGCATCCATATTAATGCGCGCAACCCCTGACGAAGTTCGACTTGTATTAGTCGATCCAAAACGAGTTGAACTTGCCCCATATGAGGGTGTGCCCCATCTCATCACGCCAATCATCACGAATCCAAAGAAGGCAGCAGAAGCCTTGCAATGGGTTGTAAAGGAAATGGATAATCGCTATGACGATTTGGCTGCGTTTTCCTTCCGCCATATAGATGATTTCAACAAAGCGGTGAAAGACAACAAAATCAAGTTGCCACCAGATAGCAAGCGCATTCTCAAGCCGTATCCGTATCTACTCGTGGTGGTAGATGAGTTGGCAGATTTGATGATGGTCGCTCCGCGTGATGTTGAAGATAGCATTGTTCGAATTACGCAACTTGCAAGAGCCGCTGGAATCCACCTCGTGCTCGCAACCCAAAGACCATCTGTCGATGTGGTCACAGGTTTGATCAAAGCGAATGTGCCAAGTCGTTTGGCATTTGCTACCTCGAGTATTACTGATTCTCGAGTCATTATTGATCAGGCGGGTGCTGAGAAACTTGTTGGACAAGGCGACGCGCTTTTCTTGCCAATTGGAGCAAGTAAGCCAATTCGAGTTCAAGGCGCATTCATCAGTGAAGCCGAGATTAGAAAAGTCGTGAATCATTGCAAAGGTCAGGCCGATCCTGAATATCGCGAAGACATTAATCAAATCAAACTGTCTGCAAACACTGCCGATAGCGATATCGGTGGAGATCTGGACATCCTGTTGGCAGCAGTCGAATTAGTGATTTCCACACAATTTGGTTCAACCTCTATGTTGCAGCGAAAGCTCAGGGTGGGATTCGCCAAAGCTGGGCGCTTGATGGACTTGATGGAATCTCGAGGAATTGTTGGTCCGAGTGAAGGTGCAAA
Organism: Candidatus Nanopelagicales bacterium; assembly: GCA_030831445.1. Taxonomy (GTDB): domain Bacteria; phylum Actinomycetota; class Actinomycetes; order S36-B12; family UBA5976; genus JAFMIT01. The sequence continues at coordinate 9,989 of JAURLB010000110.1, forward strand.
AGCAAGAGAAGTACTCATACAACCTGATGAATTAGCCCAAACTCTGGCTTCAATTCGGGCTGAAGTTTCTTAGACTTCACCTGTGAACATAGGCGACCAACTCAGATCTGCTCGTCTAGCGAAGAATCTAACAATTGAACAACTCTCAAAACTCTCCCGCGTCAGTGTCAAAAACATTACGAGTTTTGAAGATAACGATTTTTCGATTGATGCTCGTGTCTTTGTGGTTGCAAATCTCAATGCGCTTTCGAAAATTCTTGAGATAGACCTCTTGGAAGAAATTCCAAGTTCACAAAGTGCCATTGCACCAGACACTATCAATTTCCTCGAGCGAGATGGGTTCTCGCTGCAACGACGCAACTACACCCCGATAGTTATGGCGATTGGCCTTGTACTGCTGTTCTCATTCATTCTCTATGGGCTCTTCACTCGTGGGACACAAACTTCGGAGCCTTTACCTGACATCAGTATTACTTCATCCCCAAGTTCGAGCGCGACTTCTAACATCACAGGTGGCGTATCTGTATTGCTCTCGGCTGAAAGCAGATCGTGGGTGTCAGTGAAGAATAGTTCTAATCAGATTATTTTTGAGAGAATTATGGAGACAGGTGAACAATTAACCTTTAACGATACGCTCTCACTTGTCGTCACGGTCGGTAACGCAGCCGGCATCAATATCACGGTCAATGATGAGAATGTTGGTTATCTTGGTGGAATTGGGCAGGTGGTGACGCAAATTTTCACGAGCCCTGATGGTGGTCAGTAGGGTTCAACTTAGGCTAGGCACATGACGAAAAAAGTACACCTAGTCACGTTGGGTTGTTCCCGCAACGAAACGGATAGTGCTGAGCTTGCGAGTATTTTGGCTGCGAGCGACTGGTCATTAACTGATAGGCCAGAAGATGCAGAGGCAATCGTTGTCAACACATGTGGTTTCATTGACTCGGCAAAAAAGGATTCGATTGACACGATACTCGTTGCCCACGATGTTCGAGTAAAACACGGTGCTAAGGCGGTTGTGGCAGTTGGGTGCATGGCGGAGCGCTATGGCAAAGAGTTAAAAAGCGAGTTGCAAGAGGCTGACGCTGTTATCGGTTTTGATCAATACCCAAAACTTGGAGCACTTCTTGACACATTGATAGCAGGTGGCTCAGTTGATAGTCACACGCCATTCGATAGAAGAAGCCTGCTAGCCAAAACCCCAACATTGCGAGACCCTGCAAATCTTTTTGTGCCGGGCCATAGTTCTGATGTTGTGAGAGTCCGATTAGATTCCAAACCGTATGCGCCACTCAAGATAGCAAGTGGTTGCGACAGGCGCTGCACCTTTTGTGCAATTCCAAGGTTTCGGGGCGCATACGTTTCAAGGAAACCTGTAGACGTCATAGCCGAGGCAGCCTGGCTTGCAACTCAAGGAGTGAAAGAACTTTTACTCGTCAGCGAGAATTCAACTTCCTACGGAAAAGATTTAGGTGAAGTCCGACTTCTCGAGCTGCTCTTGCCAGCACTTTCTGAAATTGAGGGGATCGAACGGATCCGACTCTCATACTTGCAACCAGCAGAAGTTCGCCCAGGACTCTTTGAAGCGATCGTCAACACACCAAAAGTTGCAAACTACTTTGATCTATCCTTTCAACACGCTTCTGGAGACGTGCTACGTCGAATGCGTAGGTTTGGCGATGCGATGAGTTTCCTTGATCTTGTTACTCGAATTCGAGGACTCGACTCGCAGGCTGCAATTCGCTCAAATGTAATTGTCGGGTTTCCAGGTGAGACTGAATCAGACATTGAGATTTTGCTTGACTTCATTCAAGAGGCGAATATGGACACGATTGGAGTGTTTCCGTATTCGAATGAGGAGGACACAGAAGCGGCGCTGATGGGCATGCAGTTGAGCCAAAGTGAAATTGCTCAACGATTTGCGAGCGTCTCACGTATGGTGGAAGAAATTTCGCAACAGCGCTCCGAGGAACGTGTCGGCGAAGTTGTGGAAGTGTTGTTTGACGCACATTCAGATGAAGGGCGCAGCCAATACCAAGCGCCTGACATCGACGGGATCACGCGAGTCGACAGACCCATGCCAGCAGGGACATTGATCCAGGCACGAGTTGTTGAGGCTCTAGGCGTCGACGTGCGTGCGGAGATTCTATGAAACGCACCTGGCCAAACCTCATAACTTTTTTGAGATTAGTTATGGTGCCAGTTTTTGGTTATGTTCTAGTATCGAATCAAGATTATTTAATCGCGCTTATAATTTTTTGGATTGCAGGAATTTCAGATTTAGTTGATGGTTGGCTTGCACGCAAAACGAATTCTGTGAGTGTGCTTGGCCAAATTGGAGATCCGATTGCGGACAAGGCGTTAACTGGTGTTGCTTGGGTGGGGTTGTCCTTATTAGGAGTTATTCCTTGGTGGGCAACGCTACTTATTCTCGTGCGAGAAATCGGCATTACCATTTGGCGTCTAACACTTGTGAATAATCAAGTGCTTGAAGCAGACAAAGGTGGCAAGACCAAAACGGCGATTCAAATTACCGCAATTTCTGTGGCCTTACTCCATGAGCATTTTCTACTTCAACCTCTTGAAGTCTTAATGGTCTTGCTTTACATTGTTGCGGTTATCGTTACGGTTGCAACAGGATTGAACTACGTACGAAGTTTTAGGAGAGGCCGTGCTTGAAGCGCAAGAGGCGCTACGCCACTTGATGGATACGTCACTCAATCCAAGTGAATATGAATTCGCTAACGCAGTTATTTCTGTTGCAAAATACTCAGGTGTTTCTCTTGCTACTGCGGAATCACTCACCGGTGGCTTGCTCGCAACATTATTGACATCTGTCGAAGGGGCATCCGCAGTATTTCGTGGTTCAATCGTTGCCTATGCGACGGATCTCAAGTCTGAACTCCTCAATGTTGATCCTCGACTCCTTGAAACGCAAGGCCCAGTCAATGCAGAGACTGCAATCGCGATGGCTATCGGCGTTACAAGGGCAACAGGTAGTGCTTTGGGTATTTCCTGCACTGGTGTGGCAGGGCCAGATTCACTTGGTATTCGCCCAGTTGGAGAAGTGCACATTGCCGCCTATTTAGTCGAGCCACAACAAACGAGAAGCCAAAGTCTTCACTTGAAGGGTAATCGGCAGGAGATTCGAGTACAGAGTGCAATTGCGATGTGTGGGCTCGCATTGGATGTACTCGTGGGATTGACAAACCTTGATCGAGTTCCCGACACAACGGAATAATGCTGAGATGACAATGCAAAATCCAGTAATTGCCACTAGCGTACGCCGTGGAGGAACCATGCTATTTCGTGAAGTGCTTGGAAGTCAGTTGCGTGTGCGACGGGCTGAGCAGGGATTGACCTTACGTCAACTCTCAGCACGTTCAAACGTTGCGCTTGGCTACCTTTCTGAAATTGAGCGTGGGCGCAAAGAACCATCAAGTGAACTTTTCGCGGCAATCTGTCGAGCACTTGAAATCCCCGCCTCCAGGATTGTGTTGCAATGCGCTGAAGCATTAGCAGTCGAAGAAAATAAAGTTCTTCCAATTCAACGTTCCCAGACCACGAAGTCATCTAAAGCTGCGTGAGTACTTCTCGCACAAAAACTGCTCGTACCGCTAAGACCGAAGCGGCCATCATTGAAGGTTTGTCAAACCTCGTCATTAAAGTGCCTGTGGCCAAGATTTCTTTGTCTGAACTTGCAAAGCAAAGTGGGCTGACAAGGTCAACGGTCTACAATCAAATTACTTCTATTTCAAACGCGCTGAGTATTTTGGCCGAGAAAATGTGGATTGAGACCGAAGAGCAGGCTGGCGCAAACGGTTCGGTGGCTACAAAAATCTTGCGAGTCATTGATTGGGTTGCAACAGATCCGCGTATCCAAGGGTTTCGAAAACACAATCCAGAGTTGTTTCAAGAGACAGTTGCACAGATAAGCCGGTTGGATGATGACATCATGGCGAATCGAGTGACAGAAATTCTCATGCGATGGTCCGTCGCTGCAGACATTGACACGGCCACAACACTCACCCGCTGGATTGCAACCTGGGCGATTGAGCCCGGGAGTGCTCGCGAGCGAGAAAGTGCAAGTGAATTGTTTGCCAAACTGTTGTTACTCGATATCGAGTCATGAAACTCACCGACTTTTGGGCAAGGATGGAGCGGCACTTCGGTGAAGCGTATGCAAGGTCCTGGGCGAAAGACACCTACATTGAGGCACTCGGAATGACTCCGCTGGATGCTCTTGCAAAGGGTGTCGAAACCCAGACTGTGTGGCGAGCCATTTGGGCACACGAGAAACTTGATGCGAGAGAAAAGTAGGGCGACACGCCGTCAGAGAAATTGCTATTCGAACAAATGTTCTGATAGTTTCTGCCTGTCCACAGGAAAACCGTAGGTCGAGCGGTGTCACACATAGCCCCTAGCCTCCGGTCTGCTGTAAAAAGGAGAGCACAATGGCAGGCACAGTTCCAGGAAATGATCGCGTGAAGGCGCTAGAAAGCGCTCTATCCCAGATTGAGAAGCAGTTCGGCAAAGGCTCAGTAATGCGCCTTGGCGATGAAGGTCGACCACCCATTGAGGTGATTCCAACTGGCTCAATTGCCCTCGATATTGCACTAGGCATTGGCGGACTTCCGAAGGGACGCGTCATTGAGGTATATGGTCCAGAATCTTCAGGTAA
>JAURLB010000111.1 GCA_030831445.1 Candidatus Nanopelagicales bacterium
AGAGCCGATTGCCGATAACCCACCATCAGCAAAGATCAGGGTTTGTAAGCCAAGTACAACCACCATTGCAAGTAGTCCAGCCCAAGGCCCAACCAAGATAGTGGCAAGGGCTCCGCCTAAGAGATGGCCACTTGTTCCAATGGCAACTGGGAAGTTCAACATTTGGGCTGCAAAGATAAAGACCGCTGTGAGACCGACCATTGGTGCGACCTCAGCCTCTATTGAACCCTTAGATTTCTTAAGCGCAACTGCGGTTGCAGAGGCCGCAAGCACGACTGTTCCAAGCGATACTGGGGCATTGAGAAACCCATCGGGAATATGCACGCGGTGAGGCTATCAGGATTTACACACTATTGCAAAAGGTTTGCAATAAGGAGGTGGGAGTGCGACTTCTCTACATCTCCCATGACCAGCTCTCGTTCTCTCATGGGCTTTTGGCAACAGCGGATCCAAAAACTGATGTTGTTGTCATGGTTGAAAGCAAGCGCATGCTTGAATCTAAAAAATGGCACCGGCAACGTCTATGGTTTTTACTCTCTGCTGCCCGTCACTTTGCAGATGAACTGACAACCAAAGGGTTTCAGGTTCATTATGTCAAAGCAGCAACCACGATTGCTGGGATTGAACTGGTGATGACAGAGACTGAAATTCGAGATGTTCATGCCAATGAACCACTCTCACATCGGCTTCAAGACAATCTCACTTCTGCTGGCATCACGTTGCATCCTCATAATTTCTTTTTGATAAGTAGAACTGACTTTCTAGATTGGGCTAGAACGCAAAAACACCTGAAGATGGAAAACTTCTATCGATTCCAACGTAAACGCCTTGATGTATTAATGGATGGCGACGATCCAGTCGGTGGACAATGGAACTTTGATAAAGACAATCGACTTCCTCCTCCAAAGAATCACACGTGGCCAGTGCCTCTCTACTTTGAATTAGATGAGATTGATCGAGAAGTCCTCAAAGACATTGAACATCTGGATCTCTACGGAGAAATACCGGAAGGTGATTTTGCACCAACACGAAGTGCTGCACTTCAACAGCTCAATCACTTTCTCAAAACGTCTCTGAATGACTTTGGCCCATATGAAGATTGTGTGCCGAATGATTCATGGAATGTGAATCACTCACTCTTAAGCCCCTATATGAATGTTGGGTTACTCAATCCAGCAGAAATAATCGAGAAAGCCTTGGACTATGCAGAGAACCATGAGGTTTCCTTGGCATCACTTGAAGGTTTTATTCGGCAAATCATTGGCTGGCGTGAATATGTCAATGGTGTGTACTGGTTTTTTGAACCTGAATACAAATCTCTCAATTCGCTCAATGCCAATCGAGAACTTCCAGAGTTTTTCTATGATCCTGAGAAGACTCAGATGAATTGTCTCTCATCAACTGTGAGCGATGTGATGAAAAGAGGATGGGTTCATCACATCCCGCGCCTCATGATTCTCTCGAATTTTGCAACTCTTGCTGGTATTGATCCGCAAGCATTCTTGGGCTGGATGCGCGAGATGTTTATTGATGCGGCTGATTGGGTAATGGTGCCAAATGTCATCGGGATGGGTGTTCATGCGGATGATGGCAGAATGATGACAAAGCCCTACATCTCTGCCGGTGCCTACATCAAGAAAATGACAAACTACTGCAACGGCTGTGCATTTAATCCAAGTAAGAGGACAGGTAACGACGCCTGCCCATTCACAACCTTGTACTGGAATTTTTTGGATGAGCATAAAGATACTTTCTCATCGAATCAGCGAATGTGGCAGCAATACAGCGGATTAAAGCGGCTTTCAGATCTTGAAGATGTGAAAGAACAAGCAAAGGTTGTCCTTCAAAAGCTTGAAGACAATACCCTTTAGTTCAACTGCCAATAACCATACGAAAGTGCTGACGCGATAATCAACCAAGCCTGATACGGCAATAAAAACCATGCAATCACAAGTTGACTCATGAATGTAAGTATCAGAATGCCAAACGTGAACAGTGCAGCAGCGATGAGGGCATAACTTGCAATCTCTAGATTATGTGGAACATAAAAATAATAAGACCACGCAATAGCTGATGTCACACTTGCAATCAGCAACAAGATCCATAGACTCGCAATCATTGGCTTTGCTCTCAGCATTACTTGCACACCAGCCGTCGCCAACACGATGAAGTTATAGGGCCAAATCAGTCCAAAAAGCCAATTAGGAGGCTGAAAACTAGGACGGTTCAAACTTTGATACCACGAATTGGAACTTGACACCCACACACCTGATAACACGGCGTACGCAATGACTACCGCAATTACAACTACTACTGCAAGAGTTCGCCACGTCACTCTTCCACGCTACACCCAAGTGGAGGATTGAACAATAAAGATTAGATTTACCCTATGGAGATTTTAGGAATTGTCGTACTTATTCTGCTCTCCTATGTAGTCTGGAGATTGCGCAATCGACCGAAGAAACTTGGTCGACGGTGGCTCGCTGAAGCACTCAATCAAGAAACAACCGGTGGTGCAATACTTTTAGTTGCAGCAATTGCAGCCATGATTATCGCCAATACCTCTCTATCTGATACGTATTTCACAATTCGTGATACGTACATCGGATTCGATGCCCTTCACCTCAATCTCACAATAGGAAAATGGGCAGCAGACGGACTATTGGCAATCTTCTTTTTTGTTGCAGGCATGGAGTTGAAACACGAGTTGACTGTTGGCACACTCAGTAATCCACGGCGTGCGGCAGTACCAATTGCCGCAGCACTCGGCGGAATGATTGTTCCAGCAACAATCTTTGTGGGGTTCAACTTCAGTAATCCCACCGCACTCAATGGTTGGGCGATTCCGATGGCGACTGATATCGCATTTGCGCTTGCTGTCCTGGCAGTTGCAGGTTCAAAGTTGCCGGTAGCAGTCAGAGCATTCTTGCTGACACTAGCAGTCGTTGATGATCTCGGTGCAATCCTGGTGATTGCTCTCTTTTACACACTTTCTCTCAACACACTTGCATTACTTGCATCAGTTGCTGCAATCGCGCTCTTTGGAGTGCTCCATTACAAAGGGTATGCGCGATGGTGGAATGCACTTCCCTTAGCGCTCTTTGCCTGGACGATGATGCACGCAAGTGGTGTGCACGCAACAGTTGCAGGACTAGCACTTGGATTATTGATTCCGATTTCAAGAAACGAAGACAAACCCTCTGTGTATTCAGAGCGCTATGAAAAGACATGGCACCCAATTTCTGCAGGTTTTGCCGTGCCACTCTTCGCATTCTTTGCGGCAGGAGTGAACATTTCGGAAGTTGGAATTGACAATCTGGACTTGAATCTAGGATTGGGAATAACTCTTGGATTGCTACTCGGTAAACCATTGGGGATTTTTGGTGGAGCCTGGATTGCAACAAGACTTTCGCGTGCTGAACTCAATCCAGACATTCGTTGGCGTGATGTTCAAGCAATTGGATTACTCGGCGGGATTGGATTTACTGTCTCACTCTTGATCACTGAATTGGCCTTTAGAGATTCACTCTCGCAGCTTGCCGAAGGAAAACTCGCAGTGTTTGCTGCAAGTGTTATTGCTGCAATCCTTGCATCAATACTTTTGGTTTCTCGAGGAAAATCAATACTCAATGACTGAGTTGATACCAGAGAATCTCTGGAGTGACTATTGCCAAACTCGATTACTCTTCGTCCTCAACTCCCAGCACTACCGACTTCTACCAAGGGAATCAGGTGACAACACCTGGCCTTGGACTAATGACATCACAGATGTGTTTATTCTGAGTGCGATTCATCCACGCAGCAAGCAAAGTACTGACGATGAGATAGTGCGACTCAACCAACAAATGGCAAACTCTCTTGATGAACTCTCTTTGAACTACATGATGTGTATTGGAAAACCAGCACGTGACGACTGGCCTGAAGAAGAGTCTTTCCTCATCACCAATGCCACTGAGTCAACAATCATCAAGCGGTGTCAAGACTTTGATCAGAATGCATACTTCCATTGGACTAAAGACTTTTGGTCAGTTAAAGGCATATTCGGTCCACAAACATACTTCACTAATTGGATCCTAGAGAATTAGATTCTGCCGTTAAGGGAATGTGCTTGGTGCACGATTCTCAGGCAAGATACCATTTTTCATCACCATTTAGTGGCATCATATGTAACTCAAATATTGACTTTGGCTGTGAGGTGTCGCTATGGGTCTGGCTTTTCGCACTGTAATTGTTTTTGATGCACAAGATTTGGAATCAGAGAGTTCCTTTTGGGCTGGCCTCCTCGGCGGTACTGTGTTGAAAGAGGAAACATGGCATTCTCTCATTGATTCGACTGGGGAGTGGAAAATGGGATTTCAGTTAAATCCTTCACACAGAAAACCAGAGTGGCCCAGTGGCGATCAACAGCAACAAATTCACCTAGACCTTCACACGAATACTCCAGAAGAGATGCATAAAAGAATCATGGCATTGGGTGGAATACTTCTTCAATCTACAGATTCTTTTGACACAAGCGAAGGTTTTCGGGTGTATTCAGACCCTGCCGGTCATCCATTCTGTGTTGGCTGGGGACATCCCAGTCGTGAAGAAGTTAAAGAAATTGTCAAAAATATCGACTCATGAGATTATGTTGTTTTGAGCCTTTGTAAATCTAACTATCGCTTTCAGGCCCAGCAAAGTCTTCCGGTCTGTGAGGTAGGTGCTGCACTTTCTCTTTCTGCCAAGCGCGATACGCCAATACGCCAGTAAAAATCAGAATAAAGGACAGGTAAGAAAGTTCAACAAGTGCGCCGCTCAAACCAAAAGATGCAAGGATTGTTCTGCCATTAAGGAGCAGTACTAGGCCACCAACAATGACACCTAAGGGTGCGTGTGGCAAGCGTCCAGAGAGCTTCGCCGCAAAAGGTGCCATCAATACGCCGCCAAGTAGCAAGCCACCAACGACAACCAGATCAATCTTGTTGTCGTTACTAGGATTCGTGATAAACGCCGTGATAAACCCAGCACTTGCAGCAATCGCCACCAGAAACTCAGCAGCACTCACAGTTCCAATAACAAATCGAGGATGCGTTTTCGTCAATGTTAACAGTGTAGGTGTGGTGATGGGTCCCCAACCGCCACCACCAGATGCAGTAACGAATCCAGCGAAGCCACCAAGAGAACTCAAAATATATCCGCGAGGACGGCCTTTGACTGGCTTCACAATTCTCA
>JAURLB010000112.1 GCA_030831445.1 Candidatus Nanopelagicales bacterium
ATCGACAATATAGAAGGATCAGTCCCAATTGAGTCTTATCAGCTACCAAAGCAGTGCATCTTGCTCTTTGGCCAGGAAGGGCCTGGGCTCACCCCGGAAGCGAGGGTAGGCGTGGATGTGTGCCTCGCAATCACCCAATTTGGGTCAACTCGGTCGATGAATGCAGGGGCTGCGGCTGCAATTGCCATGCATATGTGGGTAATGCAACACGTCTTTTCAAAGCCTGCCTACGAATCAGAGTGAACCTTTGGGAGAATAGCCCTATAGCCGAAAACCTGGAGGAACAGTGCCTATTGCAACGCCTGAGATTTACCAAGAAATGTTGGATCGAGCGAAGGCTGGCAAGTTTGCCTACCCAGCAATTAACACCACATCATCCCAAACGATTGTGGCGGCAATTCGCGGATTTGCAGAAGCAGAGTCGGATGGCATCGTTCAGATTTCATGGGGTGGTGCTGAATTTGCATCGGGTCAACGCATTAAAGATATGGTGAGTGGTGCAGTCGCACTTGCAGAATTCGCAACAGTGATTGCAGAGAAGTATGACGTGAACATTGCCCTTCACACAGATCACTGTCCACTAGAAAAACTTGATGGGTTTATGCGACCACTAATTGACTTAAGTATTGCTCGCGTGAAAGCTGGCAAACTTCCACTATTTCAATCCCATATGTGGGACGGTTCAGCAGTTCCAATGACGCAGAATCTTGATATTGCAAACGAGATGCTTGATCTCTGTGCAGCTGCCAACATCATTCTGGAAATTGAAATCGGTGTTGTTGGTGGCGAAGAAGATGGTATTGAAGCGAAACATGATGCAAAGTTGTTCTCAACTCCTGAAGATGCATTAGCAACTGCAGCAAAGCTTGGCCTTGGTGAACGAGGTCGTTACATGGTGGCTGCAACGTTTGGAAATGTCCACGGTGTTTATAAACCAGGAAACGTTGTGCTCACTCCATCAATTCTTGATACTCTGCAAAAAACCGTTGGCGAGAAGTACGGTAAAGATAAGCCATTTGACTTGGTCTTCCACGGAGGATCAGGTTCATTGCTTTCTGAGATTCGCGAAGCATTGGATTACGGAACTGTGAAAATGAATATTGACACAGATACCCAATATGCGTTTACTCGTCCGATAGTGGATCACATGTTCAAGAATTACGACGGAGTCCTTCGAATTGATGGCGAGGTCGGCAACAAGAAAATCTACGATCCTCGTGCCTACGGCAAGTTAGCAGAAGCTGGAATGGCTGCTCGCGTTTTGAGAGCATGTGAAGATTTACGTTCTACTGGTACCAAACTGAAATAGTCTTTCCACTCTGATCGGAGCAAGAATATGCCTGCAATTGTTGTGCTTGGCGCCCAATGGGGGGATGAGGGCAAAGGCAAAGCAACCGATCTGTTAGGCGAACGAGTTGACTATGTAGTTCGCTATCAAGGTGGTAACAACGCCGGTCATACCGTTGTCATCGGTGATCAAAAGTTCGCTCTTCACTTATTGCCAAGTGGCATCTTGTCTCCAAACACCACATCAGTTATCGGCAATGGCGTTGTGATTGATCCAGGTGTCCTCTTCACTGAAATAGATGCCCTCAATGCACGCGGGGTTGATACCTCTAATCTCGTGATAAGTTCAAATGCTCACTTGATTACAAATTATCACGTGACACTCGACAAAGTAACAGAACGGTTTCTAGGTAAGTCAAAAATTGGTACGACAGGTCGCGGTATTGGGCCAACGTATGGAGATAAAGTCGCACGCGTTGGTATTCGTGTTCAGGACTTGTTTGATGAAAAAATCTTACGTGCCAAAGTAGAAGGTGCTCTACTGAACAAGAACCAAGTCCTCGTGAAAGTATTCAATCGAAGAGCAGTTGAAGTCGATGCTGTGGTTGAAGAACTTTTAGGTTTTGCCGATAGATTGCAACCTTTCGTTCAGGACACAGTGTTATTGCTCAACAATGCACTTGATGCGGGCAAAACAGTTCTACTCGAAGGCGGTCAAGGAACACTGCTTGATGTTGATCACGGAACATACCCATTTGTTACCTCATCGAATCCAACGGCTGGTGGTGCCTGCACAGGTTCGGGTATTGGACCAACAAAAATTTCTCGGGTTATTGGAATTCTCAAGGCTTACACCACTCGAGTTGGCTCCGGTCCATTCCCAACAGAGTTGTTAGATGATGATGGGGAAAAACTCCGTCAGATTGGTGGCGAGCGTGGTGTTACTACTGGCCGCCCACGACGTTGTGGTTGGTTTGATGCACCGATTGCACGGTATGCAACGCGAGTCAATGGCTTAACTGATTTCTTCCTCACGAAACTTGATGTGTTGACTGGCTGGGAAGAAATTCCAGTATGTGTTGCGTATGAGATTGATGGCAAACGAGTTGAGGAATTACCCTCGTCACAAACGGACTTCCACCATGCAAAACCAATCTACGAAATGGTTCCTGGCTGGAAAGAAGACATCTCAGGAGCAAAGAGCCTTTCAGATTTACCCAAAACTGCTCAGAACTACGTGAAATTCTTAGAAGAAATCTCGGGGGCTCCAATCAGCGCAATCGGCGTTGGCCAAGATAGAAACGCAACTATTGTTGTTCGTGACCTAATAAATTAAGGTGAGCCATGATTAATGATCCAGAAGAAGGCAAGCGAGTTCTCGACTTAGATCGAAACTATGTATTTCACTCATGGTCAGCTCAGGCAACACTCAATCCCCTTGTGGTAGCAAAGACAGAAGGCTCGTATGTCTATGACTACAACGGCAATCAACTTCTTGACTTCTCCTGCCAGTTAGTCAATACCAATATTGGACACCAACACCCCAAAGTCGTTGCTGCTATTCAAAAGCAGGCCGGCGAAATGGCAACTATTGCACCGCAGCATGCCATCAAAGTCCGTGGTGAAGCCGCAAAACGCATTGTTGATCTGTTACCAGCAAAGTTCAATAAAGTGTTCTTCACCAATGGTGGAGCAGATGGTATTGAAAACGCAATTCGAATGGCTCGAATCCATACGAACCGAACAAAAGTTTTGAGTTTCTACCGTTCGTATCATGGCAATACTGGATCTGCGATTAATGCCACCGGTGACTGGCGACGTTGGCCGAATGAATATTCAATGGGCCATGTTCATTTCTTTGGACCTTTTCTTTATCGCTCTGCATTCTCGGCAACGAGCGAAGCAGAAGAAACGGCACGAGCACTCAAGCACCTTGAAGATGTCATCATGTTTGAAGGCCCTCACACAATCGCAACAATCGTTATTGAATCAGTAGTCGGAACAGCAGGTGTGATTGTTCCACCACCTGGCTATCTCAAAGGTGTGAAAGATCTCTGCGAAAAACATGGCATCATTTATATTGCTGACGAAGTGATGAGCGGATTTGGCCGAACTGGAAAATGGTTTGCATTTGATCACTTTGATATCGAGCCAGATCTCATTGTGTTTGCAAAAGGTGTGAACTCCGGTTACATCCCACTCGGTGGCGTTGTGATCAGTGACGAAATTGCAGCAACGTTTGATAACAAAGTATTTCCAGGTGGCCTTACCTATTCCGGACATCCAATTGCAACAGCTGCTGCAGTCGCAACAATTGATGCGATGAAAGAAGAAGGAATCGTTGAGAATGCTGCTCGAATCGGTAAAGATATTTTGGGCCCCGGACTTCGAGCCCTTGCGGACAAATACCCAGTTATCGGAGAAGTCCGAGGTCTAGGCGTCTTTTGGGCACTCGATCTCGTGAAGGACAAAGCCACTCGGGAGCCAATTGCACCGCCCGTTGGTCCTTCGGAATATATGCCGAAAATTGTCGGGGAACTCAAGAAGAATGGCCTTTTGCCATTCTCCGTGGCGAACCGAATTCACGTAGTTCCACCTTGCACCGTGAGTGACGAGGAAGCGAAGGCTGGACTAGCGATCCTAGATGCTGCTTTTTCGAGCGTAAAACCGTAAGTTTTCACTCTCGTAAGTCCAAGTCTCTAATTTGTTCACCTTGTGTTCACCTAAAGGTTGCCAGAAGGTTAATTGCAGTATCTAACTTTGCCCCGTAGGTTAACGACAAAGGATAGGTATGCGAAAATTACAAATCGTCCTCCTCGCAGCAGCAGGACTACTACTCGCTGCATGTGGTGGCACCAACTCAGGCAATGGCTCTGAAATTCGAATCGATGGTTCATCAACAGTTGCTCCATTAACAGCAGCAGCCGGCGAACTCTTCCGTGAATCAAATCCTGACATCAATGTGTCAGTAGGAACATCTGGAACTGGTGGTGGCTTTGCCAAGTTCTGCGCAGGTGAGACAGATATCAATAACGCATCACGTGAAATCAAACCTGAAGAAGCAGCAATCTGCGAAGACAATGGAATTGAATTCGTTGAAATCGCTGTAGCGAACGACGCACTCACTGTTGTCGTGAATAAAGAAAACACATGGGCGACATGTTTGACAGTTGAAGAACTCAAAACCATTTGGTCACCAGAATCAGAAGGAACAATTACTTCCTGGTCACAAGTCAGATCCAGTTTCCCTGATGAACCATTGGAACTTTATGGTGCTGGTACAGATTCCGGAACTTTTGATTACTTCACTGATGCAATC
>JAURLB010000113.1 GCA_030831445.1 Candidatus Nanopelagicales bacterium
AACCATTTTCAATTGGACATGGATGTGGAACAAGCAATTCAAGTATTTCCGAATCTTCAACAGTGTCTTGGGTGCAAACCGAGACTATTCCTCAAGTTGAAGTACCGCCAGTCGTGCCCACTTTGGCCGATGATCAGGTTCTTAATGTCGGCCGTTTGTCAAAATTTGAAAATGGAACCATTGCAGAACTCAATAAATTTTTGGATAAATACGAATCATGGATCAATGAAAATAATCAGGCAAAGAACGCATTGCCAATTCGGAATCAAGCGGCAGCTGCGCGTTTAATTTCGCGTGAAAGACATGCTTTAAGTCGGATGAGGTTGGGGGTTAAGCGTTTGGAGTCAGAACCAAACTGCAGAGATGCGTTCAAATTCGCTAACGAATCAATGCTGCGACAGATGTTCCATACCCGAGGGTTCGCTCTACGACGAGAAATTGATGACGAAGAGAGAGCAATGCCCAATGAAGATCGGTATTGGATCTCAAATGCACGTTGGCGTCCATTCCAATTGGCGTTTTTCCTTTTGTGTATCGGTACAGAACAGGAGAATTACGAAGATTTAGCCACAGTCGATTTGATTTGGTTCCCTACGGGAGGCGGAAAAACAGAGGCTTATCTCGCAGTCGCAGCTTTCCAAGTCTTTAAGCGCCGACTTTCTGATCCTGTAAGAGGAGGTGGTACTGCGGTAATCACGAGGTATACATTGAGGCTTCTGACGGCTCAACAGTTTCAAAGGACGGCCGCGCTGGTTTGTGCTATGGAAGTTGTCCGATTGAGAGAAAAAGTTAAGTTTGGTGATCAGCCATTTAGTCTTGGTCTGTGGATTGGGAAGAAAGGATCACCGAATACTTTTTCCGGAGCCTATGAAAAATTAGAAGAATTGCTTCAACAAGATCGGCCCCAAAATCCTTTCCAATTGTTGGCATGCCCATGGTGTGGAACTTCAATAATTCCAGCCGCGAAGTCAGCAAACCTGAATGCATATGGGGTGAGGGCCAGTAATGACTCTTTCTCTCTCTCTTGTCCGAATTCATTATGCGAATTCAGTTTTTTAAAGACGAAGCTTCCGGTAAACGTTGTTGATGAGGCGCTATATGCCGACCCTCCTACCTTTCTCATTGGCACGGTTGACAAGTTTGCGCGACTTCCTTGGGATAAGCACGCTGGCGTCTTTTTTGGTTCGGAGAACTGCGAGCCCCCTTCCTTGATTATTCAAGATGAATTGCACCTCCTTGCCGGGCCTCTTGGAACAATTGTCGGAGCATATGAAGCAGCAATTGAATCGCTTTGCAAAATGAGATCTTCAACAATGACACCTCCGATGATCATTGCATCTACTGCGACAATTAGAGATTCAAACAATCAGTCTCAAGCACTTTTTGGTCGAAAGGCTGAAGTCTTCCCGCCACCCGGTCTCACTTCTGGCGATAGTTTTTTTGCAAAGGAAGATAAGGAACGTCCAGGTCGAATGTACCTGGGTGTTCTCAGCCCGATTCATTCAAAATCAACAAGTCTGATTAGGACTTGCGCAACGTTGTCTCAGGCCGTTGTGGAGCTCCAGTTATCAGAAGAGATTCAGGATGCCTATTGGACCCAGGTTGTTTATCACAACAGTCTTCGTGAATTAGGTCAAACAACGACATTTGCTCGAGACGATATACCAGCGTGGATTTTTCAAATTGCAGAAGATCATGACAATGTCAGATCATTGAATGATGCAAATGTGCTTGAAGTAACGAGCAATGTTCAGTCATCCGAAATTCCAGAAGCCTTGCGTCGTCTAGAAGTTGATATGAATTCAGCGAATTCAGTGTCATTACTTGCTTGCACGAATATGTTCTCTGTAGGAGTTGACGTCCAACGGCTGGGTCTGATGGTTGTGGTAAGTCAGCCAAAATCCACAGCCGAGTACATTCAAGCGACTAGTCGAGTTGGACGTGCGGAGGATGGCTCTAGGCCCGGTCTCGTGATTTGTCACTACGGGACGAATAAACCTCGAGATCGATCGCACTATGAACACTTTGCCGGGTATCACGCGGCCCTATATAAATATGTTGAACCGACCAGTGTCTCTCCAACTGCGCTTAGGGCAAGGGATCGTGTTTTGCATGCAGCGCTCACGATAATGGTTCGTCACGGTGCTGAATTAAATGGAAATGATGATGCTTCCCAATTCAATCGCGACAACCCAACGGTTCTTAGTGCAATTGAAATTCTCGTTGAACGATACTCAAGAGCTGACCCGTTTAGCGAACAAGACATAAGGGAACACGTTGATCAACTAGTAGCGGAGTGGGAGGAGGCCGCATTAACGCCTCTTTTGAAATATCAAACAACAAACAAGGTGCCAGCACAATCACAACCGTTGCTTAAGTATTTTGGTGAAGATGGTCCTGGTTGGCCAACTCTGAACAACATGAGAAACGTAGATGATGAATGTGATATCAAGTTGAATGTCGGAGACATGTGATGGATGATGAACTTGTAATTCGCAAGTCACAAGCTGTGAGCCCATTCGGTGTCGGTGCGATGTTTGAGGTGTTAGGACAATCGTTTGTGGCCTGCGACACGACTTTTTGGTCCAATAGCGGCAAAAGAATCGATTTGCTTCGATTGGCAAAAACTTTAAACGTTGAATACTTTAAATTGCCACCAACTAACTCTGACTTTACACCTGCAAACCTTAAAGAATACGTTCCATTTGTGCGATTCCCATTGTGGAGTTTGTGCGCATCCTGCCGACGAGTAACAAAGATAAAGAAATCAGAATCAGCCAAGATTCCAACTTGTCAATACTGTTCAGGAAAACGAAGATTAGCGCCAATTAGGTATGTCAAGATTTGCCGCTCAGGACATATGTCGGATATTGATTGGCACTACTGGGCACACCATACTGCTTCTTCATCGCCAGAACAACAGCAATGCCGGGATTATGGGGCTTTGATATGGAAGTCCACACGCGCAGGAAAGAACTCAAAACAGGGCGAATACGTAGAGTGCAAGACGTGTGGTGCTAAAAACCACCTACTTGAACTTGTAAAGCAGCAACTACGTTGCGATGGCACTCAACCCTGGCTGAGATCAACACACGAATGTGAAGAACCTGCAATTGCAAGACCAAGAGGGGCCACGAACATACATTTTCCGTTTATGGAAAGCGCACTTGATATTCCGGAGACTGCAAGCGGTAGTCAGGTCAGCTCTGAAGATCAGTCTCGAGTCAAGGCGCATCGATCCTTTAATCAACTTTTAACAATGACGTCAACAAGCTCAATTTACCGAACAAAAATTGTTCAGGTCAGTAATGAGACTGGTGTAAGTATCCAAAATGTTGAACAAATTATTTTTCAAGAATCTGCAAAGCATTCGCTAGATCAATCGGAATCCACTTCGCATCAACGTTTGGAAGTAGGCGAGTGGGCTGCATTTCACGATGATGAGTTCTTGGCGAAAGCTAGTGGTTTTTTTTCAGCCAGAAAAATTGATTTTGGTATGGCCATAAACGCTCAGCTTGCTTCATTGGTATCACGTGTGGTCATCGTGGATAAACTTAGAGAAGTCAGGGCTCTCACTGGTTTCAGCAGATTTGAACCGAATCGCGAAAAGATAATCTCACCCTCATTGACGGTGCGTGCAGGTTGGCTTCCAGCGATTGAGGTCTATGGTGAGGGAATTTTCCTAGCACTAGACAAAGAAAAGGTACGTGAGTGGGAAGACAGAGATGCTGTAAAGAATCAAGTTGACAAGTTTCTCAGGCTTAGCGAACGGTCTTTCTGGGGAGGCCTTCTGCCTCGACCAACTGGAAGACTAATTCTCTTACATACAATTTCTCACTTATTGATTCGACAGCTCTCTTTTTCATGCGGTTACTCGTCTTCCTCGTTAAGGGAGCGAATTTATTCGTCTGATGAATCGGATTCTGAAAACATGTGCGGAATATTGATTTATACATCTTCTGGTGACTCTGAAGGGAGCCTCGGCGGCCTAGCCCGCGAAGGTGAGCCGAAAAGATTGATGAAAACCCTCATTTCCGCACTGAGAGACGCAGATTGGTGTTCAAGTGATCCTGTTTGCGGGGAGTTGTGGTCTGGTCCAGGGTCGTTGAATCATGCAGCTTGTCACGCATGTTCTCTCCTGCCCGAAACGAGCTGCCAATTTCGCAACCTCTTGTTAGATCGGTCATTCCTGATTGGAGCCAATAGGAGTGGTTTTTTTAATGACATTCAAGACAAACTTTTTTCTGATTTGA
>JAURLB010000114.1 GCA_030831445.1 Candidatus Nanopelagicales bacterium
GAAAACGGCGTCGTCGGTGGTGGCCTTCACTTAAAACCCGAAGAGGAGAGCGAGCTAGATGCCAAGCGCGACGAGGTGGTGTTCTTCGATGGACGAAATGCTTTTGAAGCAAAGATTGGCAAGTTTCGCGACGCCATCATTCCGCAAACTGAAACTACGCGCGACTTCATTGCGGAATTGGAGAGCGGAAAGTACGACCACATTAAAGACAAGCCGATTATCACCTATTGCACCGGTGGAATTCGCTGTGAGGTGCTTTCAGTAATCATGAAGAATCGCGGCTTCAAGGAGATTTATCAAATTGAAGGTGGAATTGTTCGCTATGGCGAAAAGTACCGTGACAAAGGTTTGTGGGAAGGTTCGCTCTACGTGTTTGATGCACGCCTCAACGTGGAGTTCAGTCCATCTGCATCAGTCATTGGCGAATGCGACTACTGCAAGTCGCCGACTAGCCAATTCCATAATTGCGAACTGAGTGACTGTCGCAAGCGAATTCTGCTGTGTGTTTCCTGTTTTGAGCAACATCCAATGCCACGCTGCCCAACGCACACAACTTCACTCGCCAACTAAACCGTCAATTGATTCGCGGATGAAGTCTGCATGGCCGTTGTGTCGTGCGTACTCTTCAATCATGTGCACCAAAATCCAGCGCAAACTTGGTGATTCACCGCTCGGCCACTTCCTTTTTGCAAGTTGATCGAGACCACCTATTGCAAGTGATTCTGCAAGCACTTTCTCAGATAATGCAACTGATGCATTCCAGTTTGCAAAGAGTGTCTCCGTGCTTTCGCTCTGCGCAGACTCAAATTCCCAATCTGGAAACGTTGCAAAGTCGACCGACAACCATGGCTCCAGGCGATCGTTGTCGCCTATCCAACGCCAGAACCATTCATTTTCTACAAAGGTCATGTGTTTCAGCAATCCACCGAGCGTGATTGCAGACTTTGCAACCGAGACATTCATCTGTTCACTTGACAGTCCTTCACATTTCCATTTCAGCGTTGCCCGTTGGTAGTTCAAGAAACCACGGAGATTTTCAACCTCGTTTACAGCTGGTTCCGGCTCTGGACGACCAACATCATCAATATTTGGCATTAAGCCAACCTACATCCTCAAATTGCAGGTTCAATTCTTATCTGATCATTCTCTGTTGCTTGAACAACCGTTATCTTCACGCCGTCTACCGTGAAACTTTGGCCCTCACGCATGAATTCAAGCGAATGTGGAGCCGCAGGAATGAGATATTTACCTGTTGATGGCCCTTGATCCCAAACAGTGTCCAAACGTGTATCGACACGCATCACTGATACACCTGCTGTGCCAGATGGCCAGCGTTGCGACCACTTATCTTTGCGATGAGACTCAATAATTAGAGCTTCATAGTCTGACAGTTTTACAATCACAGCCCGCAACCCGGATTGCTCACGCTCCAACGGAACTAATGCAAGCGTTTGAGATTTTAGATTGTTTCGTGAGACACAGTAAATACTTTCCTGATTCATCCATCCTAAGGTCATTGCGTCCCATGCATTCAGGGTTGCGCCAGCCGCACCAGTGTTCCAAAACAAACCGATATTTGCATTCTTGGGTGAATGACCAAGTGCACCGTGGGAATGCAGAGTTTCGTGCACAAAGTGTTGCCAAATAGGGGTTTTAGCACGATACGAATCGCTGCCATTTGAAAAAACCCCAGGAAATGCGCGATACGCAAATCCTTCATCAATTTTTGTGACTGCCTTTGGAATTACTACCCAAACGGACACGACGCCACTTGTATCAACAACGCTTGCTGCAAGAGAACGGTAAATATTGGCTATTTCTACTTCTGGCATCAGCTGAATTCCTGTTTTACCAGGATGCAGCCAGAAGAAATGTTCCGATGTTTTTGGCGCACGAACCCACCTATCGGCAATCCGCAGGTTGTACTTCACATTGCCCTGCGAAAACCACGAGTACCACTCGGCGGCTTTCTTCATTTCAGCAATGCCATCGACGAGTTCTGCTGACCCGCCCACTACATCTGGAAAATCGACGAACACAACTGCAACATCTAATGCGCCTTTATTTGTAAAGCCATGGTTTGCAATTGCGGGGTACGTGATGGCTTGCCAATCACCTGCAAACTTAACTGTTCGTGCATCTGGTAGGCGGCAGTTTTGCAGCGGTTCAGGAGAAGAAGGATTGACCCGCAACAATTCTGCGCCAGTAGGTTGCACCGATGGTGAGGTTGAAATTTTCGCCTTTGCTTTCTTCACCCACTTCAAGGAATTTCCTACTCGGGTACAAGTGAACGCAACGCCTTTGGTTTTTTGAGTTATCCCAACTTTTGAGCATCGTCCTCCGTTAGATGCGGCATCTACTGAAGCAACAGGCAATGTGGAAACTGCAATCAAGCAAATGGCGACTGCACCTAGGGCTCTTCTTCGCATATTTCGATACCTCAGTTCTTCCGTCGTATCGCGTAACCAACCGGACATACAGGTTTGACACCAGTGACCCTCCTGACCGTTTTACCTCTAACGCAAACAATCGACTTTCGACGTACAGTTGGCGCTACTACTCCTCCCTTCCCAGGCGGAGTTGACACAATCGACGTAGTTGTTGTTGAGGTAGTTGGAGAAGACTCAAGGAGCTCAGTTGACGAAATCCTGATCGTGTCGCGAACTCCAGAGCGCAGGACTTTGATAAACAAGTTCTCGTATTTCAGCACCTGTCCTTCTGTCAACAGTGCATCAAAATAGGGCGGATTAGTCCCTCCGAGATTTACCGATAACAGATTGTTTCTCTTAATCGGGATAATTGGAATCTCTCCGTGCCCAAGTCCCGTATCGACCTCATACACGAGGACTCCTTCATCAATAACATTGTTCTGCAAATTGAATTTTGTTTCACGCCGTGATTCGATAACCAGTGCCCGCTTGTCCGAGAACTTAATAATGACCGCTTTCTTGCCCGATGATGACGTCTCCAGGGGGACAAGATCGGTCTGAAGTTCGCCAAAATCAGAAACTTGTCTGCACAATATTTGTGACTCTGAAGCCCAACCTCGAACCCACCGCAACCACATATTGATAGATCGAGATGGGCCATCCTGATTAGCCATTAAATCCCATCCATGAAATGGCCCAGGCGCATCGAAGTTGCGAATATTTTTGGTAGTTCTACTCCACGGCTGCGCATAGAGATCGGGCAAGTGAAAAGCGTGTCCTAATTCGTGAGCCCAGTACGACCATTCTGGCCGGATCGTATTCCCAAAATATGTTCCAGCCATCACAAAGTTGTATAAACCACTCTCTTGAGTTTGCAGCAGTGATGAAATTTTCATTGGATACATGAGTTGAATTCCCCCACGATTTTTACTGCCTGGGGGGAGAACAAACACAACACTGTGAACCCCAGTGAAATCGACGATGGGGTCAACTGCAGCTAGCACGCGCTTTGCAAATTCGGTTTCGTCGTTAGTTCCTTTCATATTTTCAAGTTCATTTTGTGTTCCAGGAATCAGAATGCTGGATTCAGTCACCACCCATTGAAACTTCACCCTTGATTCAGTCTGCAAAGAAAAATATTCAACGAACGTTGCCATGTCCTCGCGAACTCGTCCAAGTGGATCCGCCTCAGCCGGTAAATCCTCGTAATGAACAGGAATGATGGCGATCGAAAACATTCCAGAACTCGGAAAATTCTGTGAGATCGCAGGAAACCCCGTGAATAGGTGGCCATTAAGTTGACGTGGATAACTTGATTCCTGAAGCCGACAAATCTCATTTGGATCTGAACCGATTGTTGGGCTGACGAAACTTGGCAGACCAATTGATGCGAACAGTGCAACTAAAATGACGTTGCTTAATCGACGCAACATGCAATTATTCTCTTTTGCGGTTTAGTGAAGGCAGGAAAATTTGGAAACGGATCCTTCGCCACGATTACTCCCTCGGGATCGCAGAAATACCGACGTTTATGACGCTTATTCAAAAAACCACAACTTGAACATTCAACATCCCCAGGGGGCCAGTCAGTAAACAAAAGGTCTGGTTCATCAAATGGACTCCAGTTCGAGGTCAACGCGACGCGAGCATTTCCATTTGTATCAACTGAAACATAAGCCCAACATCGCTCACAAATAAGTTGCGTGACGAGATTTAATGGGACTCTGTACGAGCACACCTCTGCCGTGCGACTCGAAAAATGATTCGTCAATTGATTCAGCTTCAAATTAATTTTCTTGACTAGTTGCTCAGGTTCATGATCCGAACACCATGGTCCAGGATTGATTGTGTCATCAAGGTGGTCCAAAAGTTGGCATACCTCCCGAATGAGATTTTGCACCGTGAGGTTCTGGGGATCTGGCGATTGTCTAATAGTTCGAGCGCGATTCTCCCAAAAATCCCAAACCCACATACCCCGAAGAATACCTCTAGTAATTGTCGCAAGTGACTAGTAGTTGTCAAACTAAGGGAGTTCTCACTCTCTAGAAATTCTTATTTTGTCCATATTGAGACTTTCTAAAACCTCAATCGTCACTCCTTCGGCAACTACCTTTTCACCCCTATAGATAATCGGATTCGGGAACCTCGCAGCGAAACAGTTGTAACTTGATTCTGGGACTCGCCCACCTGGACCAATCGGCTTTAGGAAGTCTTCCCCGTGACTAAGTGTTGCGTCATACACGTAAACCAGAACTCCATTTCTCTTGGAGGGCATCGAGCATGAAAACTTGCTCTCGCGGCGCGACTCAATAACGACAGCTTTCGTATCAGATACTGGGACTACCACCATCTTGATTCCGCTGACACTTTCGTTCAGTGGAATCAACGTGATCTCAGAACTCTTTGCTACGCCAAAGTCTTGACAATGAACTCTCTCGTCGGGAAGCCAGCCTGCTAAAAAACGGAGCCATCCACTGAGGTCTCGAGATTCACCATCCTGATTGCTCATGATGTCCAGACCCATATACGGATTCTCTTCGCGAGAAGAGCCAATATGAGGAAGAGCCATGGCATGACCAAACTCATGTACCCAATACGACCAGTATTGTCTTCCGGGTTGATCGAAGAATTTTCCAGGTATCGAGAACGATTCGACTACCCCCTCTTCCGTTACGAAGTTCCTCACCGCCTCATCCCAAGGAAAACCTTGTGATCCCTCCTGCAGGAAGTTTTGACCGTTGGGAAGCAGAAAATTTACGGTCTGCACACCACTGAAATTGAACGCCTTGTCGCTCTGAGTCATCGCGTCCCGCCACAACTTCAGTCCGTTTGGAACTCGATTCAGGTTGTCAGATCTTCCAATCTGATAATCCGCCGTTTGGCTTGGCAGTCTCACCCATGAAGGGTGCACGATCCATTCAACTTTAAACTTGCCTTCACTGGCTACCGCGAACCACTCGGAAAGCAAATCCATCTGGTTATCAACTCTTGATCTGAAGTTAGGTTCTCCCGTCAAATCCGGAAAGTCAATGGGGATGAGCGCCCATTTAACAACTCCTTCCTTCTTCGCGATTGTGTTCCGAGGAAATCCAGTCGGCAGGGTTGACAACCCCATTCCCGCTCTGTTGGCGTTTTGCTCTCTAATCATGCAGGTTGCGATATTCGAACCAGGTTGAGTCGGCGGAGAATACGCGATTGAAGGGCGAAGTGTTACCGATGCCGTCGTTGTTTCAGCGGTCTTTACCACCTTCCAACGCTTGGATTTGCTACACACATATCGAACTCTCTCTACCGTGCGCGTCTGACCCACCCGAGCACACTTACCCATCGATACCGCCGGCGTCACTGTGGTCGCTGCAGCAGCCACCACAGGCGGCCTCTCAGTAATCGATGGCGTTTCTGACGCCGCTATCCCAGGAATGACCGAACCTACCGTTGCAGCAATTGTTATCGCTGCCTCACACAGCAAGCACATGTTTCAAAATTAACACACACATTGCAAGTGTGAACTTGTGCCCAACCCAATAGACAATTGAGGCGACACCGGGAATCGAAATCCACGACAACCGACACCCGCAATCCTGTCTGGCTTCGTTCAGCCGGTTCGTCACTGAATTTCAGCGTCGTAAGGCTCGCCAATCACCTGTTTTCCCACTGAGCGTTCATGGGGTCGTACCAAATCCGTACCACGCAAAATCATCGATGGTTCAGACCCGCACTTAATTGACCTAACTTCTCGCCATTACAAAACAGTTGCTTACCAGAAATTTGCTCGCAGCATGGATGAATTCATGATCCATAACGACTTGCAAAAACTGTCGAAGGTAGGTTCACATCGACGTACTGAGAGCCGTTTCGTTCGAGTTGGTGTGCAACTAGATTCAGAGAGTCGCCGAGGTATTCAAGTTCGGCGTTCACATCTATCCGCCATCGAAGTGATTCGCCTGCTCGCCGACCCAGTTCAACCGCCCGTCGGTAGGTGCGACTGACCGGTTGGTGTTCTGTGCTCCGTTTTTGCAATTTTAAAGCAAGGCCAATGTCGGTTGCGACCGAATCCGCTTGACCGTTGATGGCTCGTTCCCAACCATCATCAAGTGATGTCATATTGAAACCGTTGTGGATGTGGATGCGCCCGTTGCGGTTTAGGTCTA
>JAURLB010000115.1 GCA_030831445.1 Candidatus Nanopelagicales bacterium
TCAACATACAAGCTCCGAGCGAGCGCCAACCGTTGGCGTTGACCTCCTGACATCGTGCGACCACGTTCAATGATTTCTGAATCCAACCCTTTCCCTTCAAGGGCATCGATAACGTCATGAGCAGATGCAGCATTAAGTGCTTCATCGATTTGGATTTTGTGACTTGTTGGCACGTCAAAGTGGCTTCGAACAGTTCCAGAAAGAATTGTTGGGTCTTTTTCTTGCACCAAGATGCGCTCTCTCACACTTGATTTCAAGAATGTGCTCATTGCTGATCCATTGACTGTGGTGGTTTCAAGATCTCGATACCCGCCGAGACGCTCTGAAATTTCATCACCTGATTGGGTGCTATCAGCCACGACCACTGTGAACTGGCCAGCTTTCACTTCAACACCTGAAAGTTCGTCCTTGATGGTGTTGACCGATCCGAGGGGAGACTCACCCCATTCGTTCACACCTTCAACTTGGAGGAGTTTCAGTACGCGTTTTCCTGAAACTGAGGCGCTTGCCCACCGTTGAGAAAACTCAATCATGGTTTGAATCGGCAAAATCATCCAGATTGAATACCCTGCAAATGCAACAAGCGTGCCGATTTTGAGTTCACCGTTCGCAACGGCACTACCACCGAAAAACACGACACCGATAAAGAGAATGCCTGGCAGAAATACTTCCAGTCCATGAAGGATTGCACGCATCCGCGCAGTTTTCACTGCTGCCGCTCTCACTTCCTGACTGGCTTTTGCGAAACGTTCGACAAAGACGTCTTCACCACCAATACCGCGCAATACCCGAAGCCCTGCAACTGTGTCAGCCGCCAAGTCACTGGCCGCTCGCAGTTTGTCGCGTTGTGCATCTTCGCGCTTTTCAAGTGGTTTGATGAGAAACGCAACACCGAGTACTAGGATTGGAACACCAATTACAATCAGTAATCCAAGCCGGGTCGAACCAGTAATCAGAATGTAGGCGACGATGAAAAAGCTCATGACCGCACCAACAAAACGAGGCATCAAATCAAATCCACGTGCAACCCGCTCAACGTCATTTGAATTTACCGACACCACTTCACCAGTCGAGACATACTTTGGAAGATCCGCTCCGAGTTTTGATGCTTTGACAGAGATGAGAAGTTGTAAGCGGTTAGCCACTGTCGCCCACATCGCCGCAGCACGTCGATGACGCATGATGGTGGTCCACGAAGTGAAAGCACCCAGTAACAGAATCATGAGTGCCCAGAATTGAACTTGTGACCAATCGTTATCTGAAACTGCTTGGACTGCTTCACCAATGAAGCCTGGCATTGCAGCCATTGCTCCAAGACCGACAATGCCAAAGAAAATACCTGTGATGAGTAGGCGTTTCATACCGAGGGCAAGACCAAGCAAAAACTTTGGAAAAGTCTCCAATCGAGGAGTTCCAGGGTCTTCTAGTGGTAAATGCCCGTAAGGATGAGGAATTCCAAACCGTTGCATTATTTGCTAAGGGTACTCTGCTACTGTTTTGTAAGTGAAAACAGCCCTTTTTCGCCCGCTTCACATCCGAAATCTAGAAATCCCAAACCGTGTCTGGGTCAGTCCAATGTGTCAGTACTCAGCAGTTGATGGTGTCGTTGGAACCTGGCATATGGTGCAACTTGGGGGATTTGCCCTTGGTGGTTCAGGGTTGGTGATGGCTGAAGCATCTGGTGTCACGCCTGAGGGCAGAATTTCAATTGCCTGCCCAGGACTTTGGAGTGATGAGCAGGCAGAAGCATTTCGACCTATTGTGGAATTTGCACATAGTTATAACGTAAAGATGGGTATCCAACTAGCCCACGCTGGGAGAAAAGCATCAACACTGCGTCCTTGGGATGATCATTTGATTGCTAGCGCCGAAGAAGGTGGCTGGCAACCTGTGTCGTCAAGCGAGATTGCATTCAATGACTCGTATCTCGTACCTCGTGCTCTCAGTATTGACGAGATTCATGAACTGACAGAAGCATTTGTGGTAGCAGCCAAACGAGTTGTTAACGTTGGATTCGACGTGGTCGAATTACATGCAGCGCACGGATATCTCTTTCACCAGTTTTATTCACCGCTTGCAAATACCAGAACTGACGAATACGGCGGAAGTTTTGAGAACCGAATTCGATTTCTTCTCGAGACTGCGGTTGCTGTGAGAAAAGCATTACCTGACACTGTGATCTTTGTGAGGATTTCTGCGACTGATTGGGTCGAGGATGGTTGGGATATTGAGCAATCTGTTGAACTAGCAAAGAGACTGAAAGCTGTTGGCGTTGACCTTATTGATGTTTCAAGTGGTGGAAATTCCATCTATCAGAAAATCGAACTGAAACCAGGCTATCAAGTTGAGTTCTCAAATCGAATTCGAAATGAAGCAGAAATTATGACGAATGCAGTTGGTCTGATTACAGAAGCCAGACAAGCAGAAGCAATTGTTGAAAACGGTGAAGCGGACGCGGTTATGTTGGCGCGGGCATTCCTACGAAATCCTCACTGGACGCAGAGCGCTGCTGAAGAACTTGGAGAAAAGATCTACTGGGCCCCACAAAATGAACGTGGTCGCACACTTACGTAAGGAAACAATGTGAATCAAAGCATTATCGCTCGCGATTTAGTGAAGACATATCGCAAAGGTGAAGTTCGAGCACTTGATGGGTTAAGTCTCGAAGTGAGCGAGGGAACAGTACTTGGAGTACTAGGTCCAAATGGTGCTGGAAAGACCACCTGCGTCCGAGTGCTTTCAACATTAATTCGCCCAGATTCAGGTTATGCTGAAGTTGCAGGAATTGACGTCATCAAGCATCCAAACAAAGTGCGCGAAATCATCGGGTTGTCAGGCCAATATGCAGCCGTCGATGAAACTCTCACCGGCTGGGACAACTTGGTGATGTTTGGTCAGCTCTATCATCTTGGCAATAAGCAAGCAAAGACTCGAGCAACAGATTTGCTTGAACAGTTCAGACTCACTGATAGTGCAAAGCGACCGATAAAGACATATTCAGGCGGAATGCGTCGCCGCCTAGACCTTGCAGCCTCATTGATTGTGAAACCAAAGGTGCTCTTTCTTGATGAACCGACCACGGGCCTTGATCCACGAGGGCGTCAAGATATGTGGAACGTGATTAATGAATTGGTTTCCGAAGGTGTGACGCTGTTACTTACCACACAATATCTTGACGAAGCAGATCATCTTGCTGACGAAATCGTCGTAGTTGACCAAGGCAAGGTCATTGCGAAAGGAACATCTGATTCACTTAAAACTCAAGTCGGTGGAGATCGACTTGAAGTCAGTGTGCAAGAAAGCGATATGGCAAGGACGCAAGAGATTCTTGAACGAATAGGTGGACAGCAACCCCATATAGATACTGATCTTCACCGAGTATCCGTAGGTGTAATCGGAAGTGCACTGCTTCCGGAGGCAGTACGCAGCTTAGATAATGCTGGAATCAAAATCCTAGATCTTGCCCTGAAACGTCCATCTTTGGATGATGTGTTTTTAAGTTTAACTGGCCATGTGGCTGAAGAGGAGAGCACCAAATGACAATTTTTAGTGATGCACGAGTCATAACTAAGCGACAGATCCTTCAACTATCTCGAGTACCTGAAGTACTTATTTTCTCCACACTCCAACCAGTCATGTTTGTGTTGCTCTTTCGCTTTGTGTTTGGTGGTTCAATTAATTTCCCAGGAGCTGACTATGTGCAGTTTCTGATGCCAGGCATTTTCGTACAAACTGTTGCTTTCACTCTTGCTGGTACGGCAGTTGGCTTAGCAGAAGACATGCGCAAGGGTTTGATCGATCGCTTCCGTTCGCTTCCAATCGGTCGTTCAGCGGTTGTCTTTGGTCGAACTCTTGGCGATGGCCTTTTGAATTCAGTTGTTCTTTTCGTGATGGCCGCAGCAGGATTTCTCGTCGGATGGAGACCAAGTTCCGGGTTCCTTTCAGTTCTTGCAGGTTTTTCACTCCTTATGCTCTTTGGTTATGCAATGTCGTGGATAGGAGTGCTGATTGGACTATCTGTTCGCGATGCACGAGCAGCAAATGGATTTGTATTCATTTTGGTGTTCCCGATGACATTCCTATCAAACGCATTTGCTCCAACCACGAACATGCCACTGTTCTTGCAATACGTTGCAGAGTGGAATCCAGTAACAACGATGGTGGCAGCTTGTCGTGAACTTTTTGGACTTGAAAATGTCTTTGGTGTGACGGCAGAGTCTCTGCCAAGCATGTATCCAATCCAGATGTCACTTTTCTACATGCTTGTCATTATGGTGATTTTCATTCCACTATCTGTAA
>JAURLB010000011.1 GCA_030831445.1 Candidatus Nanopelagicales bacterium
CATCTTTAAATTGAACATTGTCCCACCTCGAGGGATCGAATCGCAGTGGATCAGGAAAATATGAATCCATGCGGTGGTAGATATACGGCGAGATCAAGACATTGGCACCAGTTGGTATTTCAAGTTCATCGATCATGATGGTCTTATTCACTTGGCGTGGCAGAATCCAAGCTGGCGGGTGCAGCCGTAATGTTTCAAAGATTATTTGATCAATGCTTTGAACCGGGATTGGCGTCATTCCCGCTCTTGTGGTTTCGATGATCACCCACGCCAGCGTGTTTGCTGTGGTTTCATGTCCTGCTAGTAGAACAGTGAGGATCTCATCCACTTGGGCCTCTGCGTTCCAAAAATCTTTGTTACCTTCTTGCGCTTGCTTAAGGTAAAAAAGCAAATCCGTCTCGTCTTTACTAACTGAGGATGGGGAATTGATCAAATCTTTTGCAAAATCGCGCATATTGGCAGAGTGAAGGCTTTCTGCCCGTCGACGTAACCGATACGAAAACAGATGAATCATGTGACTTACTACGAATTTCACGACTGTCTCGTATGGTCTTCTTGATTTTCTATCTGACAATTCAATATTTTCAATCACGCGGGTTAGTAAACGAGTCGCCGTGAGATATTCAGTTTCGAGATTGAAATCAATTTGAAATTGGTTCGTAGGCGTTTCCGCCTTGCTCTTGAAAAGCGTCAGCATTGCGGCTTGAAGAGTGAAATCTTGCGAGATTTTGCGAATATCTACTGATTCTTTGTCTATAAGGTTCTGAATCGTTTGGGAGGAAAGATTATTGAAGTCAGAGACGTATTGTTCTATCTCTTTCGAACGAAATACATTCTTGATTGCGTCCAATCGAATTCCATGTTCGGGTTCATCAGCAAGAAGCGTGCCATTTCCAATGCTTTCTCGGGCTATCTCGAAAAAGGTCCCTTTAGATAGATTCTCCTCATATTTGATGAGTAAGTCTCGGGCAATTAACGGGTTATTGATCAGATAAAACGAAGAACTCAGATATGAAACAAATGTGATGTCCGATTTTTGGGACCATTTTGTGAGTAGTTTTTCTGGATTTTTCAGAAGAAATGGCAGGTTGAGAAGAAGTTTTCCAACTGTAATAGTCTGCGTACTTATGTTCATCGTGCCGCCAGTGGCTTTGTGTTCAGTTTAGTGATATCCATGTTTTTGTATCGTTCGTTATAAGGGGAGGCTTAGAAATGGTTCATCAAGTTAGTTCACCGTACATCAACAAAACGATTAAAAAATCAATTTCAGTTCTGTCTTTTGTATTTTTCATCTTTTGCGTTAGTGACTTGATATCGGATCCCGGTAAAGAGTTGAATCAAGGGGCCCAATACGCAGCACTTTGGTGTTCATTGTGGCTTGTAGTTGGACCCCAATTGGCTTTTAGGTGGCATCTCAAATGGGATGAATTCCATGATTTTTTAACGTCCTTCAGTCTGCACGAACCAGAATTGAGTGCATTCAATTCAGTAGAAGTGAAATTAACTAGATTTCGACTTTTGATTGTGTCTCTGCCAGTGCTATTGATTGTCGCAGCTTTTCGATTTGGCTATGACTTTATTGCAAATTCCTTAGGACTTGGCGATACCTCACAAACGAAGTTTTGGATCATTCCGTTAGTGCTCGGAGCGCTTGTTGCGGGATGGGGCGTTTGGTGCGCGGTTCGTTCGCTGGTGGTGTCACTTGCTGTTTCTAAGCATGTTGGAGATTTTGCTCCATTTGCCGGAGTGGTTTCTTCGACCAGCAAGAAGCTCTCAGATTTTTGTTTCGGAGTTGCATTCATCTTCGGAATTGGTGCGACAGTGGTTCTACCAGTTTTTTCGTTGGTGTTTTTTCAAACTACAGGACTGGTTCGTTTCATCATTTGTGCGTTAATAGTGCTTGTGGTCGGAGTAACAGTTGCGCTTTTAGCTTTTCCCGCTTTCGCAATTTCGCGTCAGGTGGAAGGTGAACGCCAACTGTATTTAGATCAGCTATCAATAGAGATTGAACACTTGGTTGCTGATCTGCGTAGCGGTGACCACGATTCTGATGTTGCTGTCTGGAATACAAACGTAACTATGCGGTTAAACGCTTTGTTAGAGATCCGTAAACACGTGATGGTCCACATGGCTTCTGATTCGGCATTAAAAATGGTTCGACGCATTCCTTTTGTTTTGATCGGACCGGTTGGTTCCTCAGTCGCGGCGTGGCTTGCACTTGTCTTCGGGTAGAAAAATACAGTAGACCCATTTGATGTTTTGAATTTGGTACGACACCGACGAATCTCCGTGGGAAGACAAAGGTACGCGAGTCTTGGAGTGCTTGATGTTCGTAGGGAACTAGCAAGAGCCGCCATACCCGAAGTTTTGTGTTGCAACGGATCGGTACCACGCATCCCATTTTCCGATATTGACGCCAACTCCGAGGTGAGTAAAGCCTGGGTTCAAAATATTTGCTCGATGTCCCGGTGAATTCATCCAGCCCACCATCGTGGCGTTAGGGGAGCTGTATCCCATAGCGATGTTTTCTCCATAGCCCCAACCATTTGAAGATTCGAAATAACCAGTGCTACGAATCCGGTCAACACTTGCTGTGCCCGTGCCTGGATCGCTATGAGAAAAGAACTGGCCTTCCAGCATTCGATTGGTGTGTGCGAGTGCAGAGTTAGCAAGACGTGTGCAACTAACCAAAGGATTGAGCCCGGCATTCTGGCGCTCCACGTTTGTGATTCGCAAAATCTCTGATTCCCAGCCGCGAGCATCAAAACTTGCTGTCGGTGCCAGCGTGGTCGTGGTCGTGGTGGATGTAGTTGCAGGTTTAAGGATCCAAACTTTCTTCTTGCCAATAGACACACAAACCAAGATCCGCACCTTCCCCTTGACCCTGGAGGAACTAATTGCGCCAACTTTCGGACACCTATCTCCAGAATTAGATGCAAAGGTTGTGGTTGTAGAAA
>JAURLB010000012.1 GCA_030831445.1 Candidatus Nanopelagicales bacterium
AAATGTCGCCACAAATAGGGTCGTAATACGTTTGAACATGAAATTCGGCCTTTCGGTCAGTAGGGGATGATTATGCGGGGCAACTCCAGGAAATGGGAGGGGTAGTGGAATGGAATCACGTCAAAATGTCCGTGAAATCGCTTACATCTCGTGGCCGAGCACCAATAGCACTTCAGGACGGAAGTTCTAGAGCAAATTTCTTGAAATTATGGGGGAATAGGGCTACTTTTATTCACCTACAAGGCCCTTGCCTTGTGGATTTCATAACTCTGGAGGAAATGCATGTTTAATGCAAAAGGGCGTCTCGTAGCTGTCGCGACAGCTGGAGCACTCATTCTCAGTGGATATGTTGCAGCTTTTGCACCAGCCACTGCAGCGAATAAGAAAATCATTGTTTGGACCGACGAACAACGTGGTCCTGTGATGCGTACTCTCTTGGTTGGTAAGACCCCAGTTAAGGGTTACACCATCGAGATCAAGTCATACTCAAACCTCGATGCATTGAATGCAGCGTGGAACAGTGCGACTGCAGCAACAGGTCCAGACCTAATCATCAGCAATGCTGGTCTTGCAGCATCAGGTGGTAAGTCAGGTAAGTTGGCACCACTCACACTCCCATCTTCTGTGAAGAACCAATTCTCAAAGAGTGCATGGGCTGCTTTGTCATTCAAGGGCAAGGTTTATGGAGTTCCATTGGATGTTGACACAACAGCAATGTTCTGGAACACCAAACTATTTGGCAAGAAATCACCAAAGACTTTCGGTGCAATGGTTGATTACTACACCAAGAACAAGGCATCCAAGGGTCTAACCGCTGGATTCTGTGCACAAGAAGGTACATGGGGTTCACACCCTGTATTCACCGCACTCGGTGGTGGCGCATGGGCATATAAGAAGAATGGTGAAGGCGATCCAACAAAGACCGTTTTCAACTCTGCCGCATTCAAAGCCAACATCACCAAGTACTTGCTTGGAACCGATGGTAAGTCCAATGGATTCTTCAAAATTGGTGGCGACTGCATCAACGACTGGAAAGCAGGAAAGATTCCTTTCTTGAATACCGGTGGTTGGAATGTTGATGGAATCAACGCATCAGGCGTGAAGTACAAGATTGGCTCAGTGCCAGGCGTTAAGAAGGGAACCTTTGGTTCACCTTGGGCCGGCTATCAGGGTGCATTCGTGACTTCATACGCAAAGAACCACGGTGTTGCTGCTGCTGCAAATCAGTTCGCAGTGAACTTCATGGCTAATGCAACAACCCAAGCCCAGTTGAGCACATTCGGAAACCGTCCACCAGCAAACTTGCTTGCTGCAAAGAAGGTAAAGAACCCAGTTCTTGCCGGTATTGCAACCGCAGGTAGCCGCGGTGTACTCCAGTTGTCCGCATTGCTCGACGCTAATGCTGGCGGATCAAACTGGTATGACCTCACTGGCGATGTGTTCAACAAGATTCTTGTTGAAGGTGCAGCCGTAGGTGCAACCCTTGATGCTGCCGCGGCAAAACTCTTGCAAAACTTTGCTGCAGGAGCTGCCAACCTTTAATGACTTCTAGTCATTAGGAATCGGGAAGGTGGTGCGGCTAGTCCGCACCACCTTCTCTTTGAAACGGAGAGGGTTTTATGTATCGGCTTGTAGGTTTCACTGGAACACCTGCACTCATACTCAAACTTCTTCTCGTCGGCATCGTTGACTTTGTCGGCGGATTTGCGATTGTCTCCGCACTTGACGTCGGTTCAACCATCATCGCTGGTGTGTTACTTGTAATTCTTCTTTTTATCAACTGGGTTTATCTCTTCAAGAGTCCCACACCATTCAAATTTTTAGCTCCTGGAATAGTTTTCCTTTTAGTGTTTGTACTCGTTCCCATTGTTTACACAGTCGCAATGTCTGGTTTCAATTTTAGGACTGGAAATGAAATTTCAAAAGAACAGGCAATTGAACAGATCCAAATCGTAAGTCTTTCAGAAGATGCTGAAGGCACAGCGTTCGATATGGCAATTGGTAAAGATGCTACCGGCGACTATGCCCTACTTTTGAAGAACCAAATCAACGGCGAGGTGCTCCTTGCCACACTTCAGGGTGTTACTGTGCTTGCTGAAGGCACATATGAAGTAGATGAACTGGGAATCCCTTCCTCTACCGAGGGTTTCACTCGACTAACCAACAAAGAACTTAACCAATTGGGTGATGAAATCGTCAACCTACGATTTCCGTACATCGATGAATCCTTCGTTTCGCCGCTCTTTGATGGATTGGCAATTCTTCTCACTCAAGATTTAATTTATAACCCTGACAATGACACATTTGTTTCCAAATCAACCGGAGCGGTATACGCAGATAATGGAAATGGCAATTATGCGAATACCCAAAAGAAAAAAGATGTGTTGTATCCCGGATGGCGTAACGTTAACTTTCCACAGAATTTCACCGGTCTCATGTTTGATCCAGAGTTACGTGGACCGTTTATTCGAGTCTTAATATGGACAGTCGCCTTCGCGTTTCTCTCTGTCCTCACAACTTTTTCTCTCGGATTAGCACTAGCAATTGCTATGGACAAACCAATACGTGGTCGAAGAATTTATCGATCAATTTTGATTTTGCCCTATGCCATACCGGGTTTCTTGAGTCTGCTTATATGGCGAGGTATGTTCAATCAAGACTTTGGAATCATCAACCGAATCTTGGTTGATATAGGTCTGATTGAAACGAATATCGCATGGTTTGAGCAAGCGTGGACTGCAAGGCTCATGATTATTCTGGTCAATTTGTGGCTGGGATTCCCATATATGTATTTGATTAGTAGTGGTGCCCTTCAAGCGATTCCGTCAGACTTGAAGGAGGCGGCAGCCATCGATGG
This sequence comes from Candidatus Nanopelagicales bacterium, assembly GCA_030831445.1. Taxonomy (GTDB): domain Bacteria; phylum Actinomycetota; class Actinomycetes; order S36-B12; family UBA5976; genus JAFMIT01. Next base: position 2,858 of record JAURLB010000012.1, read on the forward strand.
AGCATCGAGTTTCCAAAGTTTCAGAATGATCACGTTGCCACTTCTCCTGCAGATTCTTTTCCCATTGCTGATTGCATCGTTTGCCTTTAACTTCAACAACTTCAACATGATCTATCTACTGACAGGTGGCGGGCCGCGCGATGAGTTGGCAGGCGAACGTGCTGGTGCAACAGATATCTTGATCAGTTACGCCTACAACACCGCGATTAGTAATCCTGCAGATCAGAATTTTGGTTTAGCTTCAGCGATCTCACTATTCATGTTCATCATTGTTGGCATTTTGTCCCTGTGGAGTTTGCGCAGAACTAAAGCATTGGAGGAGTTCTAAATGAGTTCACTTCGAGCTAATCTGTGGCGTCACGCCTTAGCATGGGTGTTAATTGCTTTCACATTCTTTCCGATATATGTTGTTGTCGTCTCTTCAATTGACATTACCGGTTCACTTGCCACAAATTCATTTTTGCCACCAGCTATAGGTTGGGATAACTACACTTTATTGTTTACCAATGAAGACATTCCGTTCACGACGTGGGTGAAAAACTCTTTAATTCTCGCTTCAGCTTCAGCAGTGGGATCTGTACTCATTGGTGCGGCCGCAGCTTTTGCTTTTTCGCGCCTTCGCTTTAAAGGGCGACGAGTTGGAATTCAAACTCTACTTCTGATTCAAGTATTTCCATCATTCTTAGCTCTCGCTGCAATTTATGTCATCATGGGTGAGATTTATAAGGTGTTTCCAGCTTTCGGTTTAGGAAGCGTTGGCGGGTTGTTGCTGATTTATTTAGGTGGCGCGATGGGAGTCAATGCCTGGCTACTCAAAGGCTTCATTGACTCAATTCCATTGGAACTTGATGAATCTGCTCGCATTGATGGTGCAACGCCAAGTCAGGTGTATTGGCTCATCTTTTTCCCACTCGCCGCACCAGTGCTCGCTGTAGTTGGCTTATTGTCTTTCATCGGCACGTTCAATGAATTCGTGCTTGCAAGTTTGTTCTTGACTGACATCGAATCTCGAACTGTTGCTGTTGGTTTGCAGCAATTTGTGGGCAATCAATTTGCGCAGAACTGGGGACCATTCACAGCAGGTTCAATAATTGCCTCCGTACCTCTAGTCATTATTTTCTTGAGTCTTCAAAAATATATTGTTGGTGGCTTGACGGCAGGTAGCGTTAAGGGATGAACAAGCACCTATCTGGGGTGCATCATGATGGGTCGGTTAACTTCGTTTCCAATGATGCACCACGTATTGGCGAAACTATTACCCTCACATTGAATACAAAAAAGTCACTATCTGTAGAACGCGTCACGTTACGTGCTGTGCACGATGGGGAGCCAGTCAGTATTGAAGCGCAATTGGCTCGAGGCACAGAGGCTGAAGATGTTTGGCAAGCAGAATTGCTTATTCGAAACGTCAGACAACATTATCGATGGCTCGTGATTGGTGGAACGCTTGAGTATGGTTGGCTCAATGCCGCCGGTTTCTACCACCGGGATGTTACAGATGCATTTGACTTTGCAGTCACAGCATATGAGAAAACACCTGAATGGATGCACTCATCGGTGGCGTACCAGATTTTTCCAGATCGGTTTGCGACGAGCGGGAGAATTGCAGATATCCCCGATTATTTAGTTCCGAGACCTTGGGGAGATGCACCCGAGGGGCGAAGTAAAAATACTGGTATTGAATATTTCGGCGGCGATTTATGGGGAATTGCCGAGAAACTGGATTACCTCCAAGAACTTGGCGTGAATATTGTGTACATGACACCAATATTTCCCGCCCGCACAACTCACCGCTATGACGCATCATCTTTCGATGAAATAGACCCGTTGCTTGGTGGTAACGAGGCGCTGATTCACCTAGTCAAAGAGGCTCATAAGCGATCAATGAAAGTTATTGGCGACATAACACTGAACCACTGTGGTAACTCTCACGAATGGTTCACTCAAGCTCAACAAGGACATCCCACCTATAGCAAGTTTTTTACCTTCAACCCATCCCTACCGCATGGCTATGAATGTTGGCTGGGACATAAACACCTCCCAAAGTTTGACTATAGATCAAATGAATTACGCGAGATACTTATCACTGGACCCCATTCAAT
>JAURLB010000116.1 GCA_030831445.1 Candidatus Nanopelagicales bacterium
AGCCGTGGGCTCATTCACTGTCTCTGGGAAATTATCGACAATTCCGTCGATGAAGCGCTCGCTGGCTTCGCCTCACAAATCACGGTGACCTTGCATTCCGATGGGTCTGTTGAAGTAGTTGATAACGGGCGAGGCATCCCTGTCGATATAGAGCAAAAAACGAAACTCACTGGGGTTGAACTCGTACTCACAAAACTACATGCCGGCGGCAAATTCGGCACAGGCAGTTACCACGCCTCAGGCGGGCTCCATGGTGTGGGAGCAAGTGTGGTCAACGCACTCTCACTTCGACTTGATGTTGAAGTACTGCGGGAATCGAAGTCACACAGCATGTCGTTTAAACGCGGCGTACCTGGAGTATTTGAAGGTGCTAGTTCGGAGAGTAAGTTCGCGAAAAAATCGGGTCTGAATTCGAAAAAAGCTAAGTCTCGCGATACTGGAACTCGCATTCGATATTGGTTTGATCCTCAAATTTTCGAGAAGACTGCAACTTTGGACTGGCAACTCATTACAGCCCGAGCACGGCAGACTGCTTTTTTGGTTCCAGGTCTGACGATTATCCTGATAGATAATCGCCAAAAAGAGAGTGTGAGGGAAACCTTCCATTTCACCGGTGGTGTCGGAGAGTTTTGTGAGTACCTCAACGCCGCAAGTGCACTTACGCCAACTATTCGCTTACAGGGCAAAGAACGTTTCGTCGAAACAATTCAGATGCTGGATGACAAAGGTCAACTACGAGCAAAAGAAGTCGAACGTGAGCTCTACGTAGATATTGCCCTCATTTGGAATACTGGATACGAATCAAATGTTCATAGTTTCGTCAACATCATAGAAACCCCAAAGGGTGGAACGCATCTAACTGGATTCGAACGATCCTTGGTTAAAGTGGCAAATGAGCAACTGAAAGCCACAAAAACTCTCAAGCCTTCAGAAGAAAATGTTTCCAAGGATGATGTGCTTGAAGGTTTGACTGCTGTAGTGAGTGTCCGATTACCTGAACCACAGTTTGAAGGACAAACGAAAGAAATTCTTGGCACACCAGCCGCACTCAAAATTGTCAGTTCAGTTGTCGCAGAAGAGTTTTCGCAATGGATAACGAAGCCTCCACGCGGTGAAAAAATGGCTGCAAAAACCTTACTCGACAAGTTTGCGAATGCCATGCGGGCTCGGGTGAGCGCCCGCCAACAGCGTGACGTGCAGCGAAGAAAGAATGCGTTGGAAAATTCCACGCTACCAACGAAGTTGCGCGACTGCAGACTTGACGACAACGAAAAGACTGAATTGTTCATTGTTGAAGGAGAATCAGCGCTTGGCACAGCTAAAGATGCGCGAAATTCAGAATTTCAAGCAATCTTGCCGATTCGAGGCAAAATATTGAACGTTCAAAAAGCCTCGCTTGCCGATATGCTCAATAATGCTGAATGCGCAAGTATTATTCAAGTCATTGGTGCTGGCTCTGGCCGAACGTTTGACCTAGAACAAGTTCGTTATGGAAAAATAATTCTGATGACTGATGCAGATGTAGATGGGGCACATATTCGTTGTCTGTTGCTTACCCTCATCCATCGTTACATGAAACCATTGATTGATGCCGGTCGAGTGTTTGCTGCAGTTCCACCACTCCATCGGATTGAACTTTCAGGAAAGAGTGAAGTTATCTACACCTACTCCGATGGTGAGATGAGAGCAACACTAGAAAAATTGCAAAAAGCTGGCAAGAAATGGAAAGAGCCAATTCAGCGTTACAAGGGTCTTGGAGAAATGGATGCACGTCAGCTTAAGGAAACCACGGTTCACCCCGAAACTCGACAATTACGTCGAATTACCATGAAGGACACGTTGCAGGCCGAGCAAATCTTTGAATTACTGATGGGTAATGAAGTTGCCCCAAGAAAAGACTTTATCGTGCAAGGGTCAACGAGTATTGATCGAAATAGGATTGACGTTTAAATTCCGTTGAACGGCTTGATTAGGCCGGTGTGCACATCATAAATTGCACCGCCGACAACTATATTTTCTGGCAACAGATGGAAGCTTCTAATACGCTGAATGTCGATTGCTAGTGCTGCCTCTTGATCTATTACGGTTCTGATTTCAATGCTTCGTGTATCGATCCCGGAGGATTCGAAAATTGCCTTGTGCACTTGCTCTTCAGTGCCGGATGCCATTTTGCACTCGGTGTGAGGGATAACCAAGATTCGATTCACGTTCAATAACCACGTTGCCAACACGAGCGTACGTAAAACGTCATCCGTGACACGAGCACCGGCATTCCTCAGGATTTTTACATCACCAGGGTTCATTCCAACCATTGCTAACGGGTTAATACGTGAATCCATACAGGTAATGATTGCAAGACCTTGTTTGGCCCGCCCCGTAAGTTTTTGGTCTTCGAAGTCTTTCGCAAATTCTTGATTGGCCGATATCACATCAGCAAAGACATCATTTGGGAACATCACTTACCCCTTCAATTGAGCACTGACGTGATGAGTCTAAAGCACCTCAAGGTAACCTGCACCTGTGAAATCGTATGACATTGCAATCATAGGCGCGGGTCCTGCAGGACTCTATGGCACGTACTATGCGGGATTCCGCGGGTTTAGTACGGTGTTGATTGATGCCCTTGAAGAGCCAGGTGGGCAAGTTACTGCGATGTATCCCGAAAAAGATATTTTTGACATTGCCGGATTTCCAAGAGTGCGTGGTCGAGATCTCATTGATGGGCTTCTTGAACAGGCAAATCAATTTCAACCTGAAATTATTCTCGACACCAATGTTGAACGCCTCATCTCACATGAGGATCATGTTGAAATGCATCTCACAAACGGAAACGAACTCCATGTGAAGGCTGTGGTGATTACAGGTGGGATCGGCGCATTCACTCCTCGGCCATTGCCAGTTGGAATGGAATGGCATGGGCGGGGTTTAGTTCATTTTGTGCCCTCCCTCCAAGAACATGCGGGTAAAGATGTAGTCATTATTGGAGGTGGAGATTCAGCATTTGACTGGGCTTACACACTTCAACCCATAGCCAAATCAGTGATCCTCGTCCATCGTCGTGACACATTTCGGGCACATGCTGCGATGGTTGAAACTGTTAAAAATATGGGCGTTGAGCTTGTCACCAATAACGAGGTATCTGCTGTTTCTGGAGATCAACACATCACGCATGTGGAAATTACAGACAAGGTGTCAGGACAACGTCGGACACTTCCGTGTCAAACGCTCGTTGCGGCGCTCGGATTTGTCGCCAATATTGGTCCAATTGCGGATTGGGGTTTAGAACTTGAGAAGCGAAGAATTGTTGTAAACACTGCTATGAAGACTAATCTGCCTCGAGTGTTTGCAGCTGGCGATATCACTACCTACCGTGGAAAAGTTCCTCTGATTGCTGTTGGGTTTGGAGAGGCTGCCACAGCAGTGAATAACGCTGCGCCTTTAATTCATGAAGATATGGGAATTTTCCCGGGGCATAGCTCCGGTGGCGGCTCAGACTAGTCGTGCCACTTTGGTGCATCTTTGATGTCTAGCACTTTCCAAGCCGTATCAATCTCTGGTTCTTTCCCGCACGAAACTAACCGTGGCTCAAGTTCATAGGGACGTACGGTTACATTCCAACTTCGCCCATCTCGATGTCTGACTTGAACGACATCATCCGACTCAAAAGAACTTCGAGTTATTGCCGGAAGCACTCGATTGTTGTGCAGAACCACGACGTCGAGGTGTTCGATTCCTTCAATGTTGAGAGCTTTTCGAACGCCGAGCTCAGCCGTTTGAGCCCAATGAGCGAAAGCGCTTCTACCGCGAATATGAGTTGGGTCGATCTTTCCTTGCCAAGCCTGCTCAAGTACTGACACTGCCGATGATTCATCGAGTCGACCAAGTGAGATACCCCAAGGTAGTAGCAACCCAGTTGGTGCGAACCTATGACCACCAAGATGACTTGACTCGAAAAACTGACTTGTGTACTCCCGGTTACCTCGAAGCGAATCAATAATTGAGCGAGATTTCATAGCGCAGCACGTGTCACGTTTCCCATTAGCGCAAAGAAAAAGTACCGGGTCAGCACTTCGTCTGCCAACAGGAGGGAGTTCTCCTCGCAAGATTGCAGAAAAATCCCACGATTCAATGTCTTGGATGTCATCAATTGACCCCGATCGCATCCTTACTCCGCCAACGGCAGTATGCGAAAGCCAAAAGCGACGCCTTCGCGAAGTTCGTCGTTCGTGGGACACAAGATCTGGCCTACGAGCAAGAAATACTCCGACATCTTCAATAGCTGCAATGTTTTTGAGAAGCTCTCCCACACCAGTGGGCAATGACGATTCAAGCAAAGCATCGTGACCCCAAGTGCCGGGTTGTTCAATGACGAGCCAGACACGTTTTCGCGGAGCAGTGCCATCAAGTGGTTCGGTCAATGCGGATTGGGAGCAGTACATTGTTTTAGCCTTCACCGACAACTGCAATGAGTGTCTCTGAAAATTTCGTTCCAGTTCCATCACGCTTCGCGAGTTCGACTTCAAGTTCAACAGCGCTCGCGCCACTGGTTGCGGCGCGCAGTGGCAGAGGTGCAGTGGTTGCAAAAACAAGTTGATTCTCGCCACGTTTCAACGTGTGGCAATTGACTCCCATAGTCGCCCGCCCCTTGGCCGGATAATCCTTGAGACTCGTGAACTTGATACTACGAGTTTGTCCACCCGGCAGCGCACTTGTGTCGCCCGCACAGGTAATTACGAGATTCTCTTTGGATGCCACACCAAAGTAGATCACTTCATCTCCTTCATACAACGTGATGCCAGCCATTCCCGCCGCAGTCTTACCCTGCGCGCGGACAAGATCGGCTTTGAAATGAAGTAGCTGTGAATCTTGTGTGATGAACACTAAGTGCTCGGTTTCGCTATTTGATACTGCCATTCCTACAACACGATCATCATCGTCAAGCGTGATGATTGATTGGGAGCCTACCTTCGAGATGGCTTCAATTTTCACACGTTTGACGACTCCGTATTTGGTGCCCAGAGCAATAATGGCCTCTTGTTGAATCGGGATTAATCCGATAATTTTTTCGCCTCTTGCTAAATCGACAAAATCTTTCGTAGCAATTGCAGTCTTTGGAGAAACTGTTGCTTTTTCTTGGAGATTAAGTGGGATGTCGATCACTTCCACGCTATGTAATTTACCCGCCGTGGTGATGACGCCCACATGACCAAACGAATTCGTCAGTACCTGAGAGGTGATGACGTCGTGTTTTGCTCGCTTACCTGAATTCACTTTAACTTCAGGACGCAATCTTGAGACAAGTCCACTTGAAGTTAAGACAACTCTGGTGGCTTCATCACTCATTTCTAAATTCGTCTGGGTCGGACCTAAGTCGTCTTCGAACGTGGTTTTACGTTTTGCGCCAAATTTTTTGTTGACTTCCTGCAATTCTTCAAGAAATAACTGGGCTTGTGCATCAGAGTCCTTCAAAAGAGCCTTAAGGGACTTGATGGTTGCTTCCAACTCTTTCTGCTCTTTTTCCACCTCAAGAGTTGAATATTTAGTGAGTCTTTTCAGTGGCATATCAAGAATGTAGTCACATTGAACTTCACTAAGTTCATACACCTTCATCAATTTTGCACGTGCACTTGCTGTATCTTCGCTTGAGCGAATGACTTGAATCACTTCGTCGATGTTCAAAATGGCAATAAGTAGCCCTGCCACAAGATGCAATCGGTCCTGTGCCTTCTGGAGCCGGAACTTACTTCTTCGAACAACGACGTCGAGACGGTGTTCGATAAATACCTGAAGAGCCTCTCGCAAACTCAGAGTTCTTGGTTGCCCATCCACAAGAGCGACAAGGTTCATTGAAAATTGCTCTTCAAGTGGAGTGGACTTATAAAGCTGTTGCAGTACTGCGGTTGGCTCAAAGCCTGATTTGAGTTCAATGACAAGTTTCAAACCGTGTTCACCATCGGTTAGGTCAATAACGTCGGAAATTCCCGTGATTTTCTTACTCGTGACACCATCTTTAATTTTCTCAATAACTTTTTCGGGACCGATGTTGTAGGGGAGTTCTGTAACGATGAGTGCTTGGCGTCGAGGTGACACACGATCTATTTCAACGCGAGCGCGGAGCTTAAAACTTCCTTTTCCAGATTCGTATGCTTCAGCAATACCATCAGACTGCACAATGATTCCGCCAGTTGGGAAATCTGGTCCAGGCACGACCTTCATGACTTGTTTGAGTGTGGCCTTTGGATTTCGAATGAGCATTTCGCAGGCCGCAACAACTTCTGGCAAATTATGTGGTGGGATATTCGTTGCCATGCCAACTGCGATACCGCTTGCACCGTTGACTAGAAGTACTGGAAATCCTGCAGGCAAAACTGACGGTTCTAATTCACGCCCATCATAGTTTGGTAAAAAATCGACAACATCTTCATCAAGTGACGCGGTTAGTGCAAGTGCGCTAGCGGCTAATCGAGCTTCGGTATAGCGGTACGCCGCCGGGCCATCGTCGAGACTTCCAAAGTTACCGTGCCCATCGATGAGTGGTAACCGCATTGTCCAGAACTGAGCCAATCGAACCATTGCGTCATAAATTGCGCCATCGCCATGGGGATGCAATTTGCCCATAACCTCGCCGACAACGCGAGCAGATTTGACGTGGCCTCGGTCTGGGCGGAGCCCCATCTCTGACATTGTGAAGAGGATGCGTCGCTGAACTGGTTTTAAGCCATCACGAGCGTCAGGCAACGCGCGTGAATAGATGACAGAGTAGGCGTATTCCAAAAAAGAGTTTTGCATCTCAGTTGAAACGTCGGTTTCAACAATATGTTCTTTACTGGTCATGGGCGGCTGAGACTACTTTATTTCTAGGTGCCCCGGGGTTGCGCCACGAATTTGGCACGCCTTGCTCGCCAACGAAATTCCGAGTTTCGCACATTCGCTGTCAGTTAAACCTTGGGCGAGACCGATAAGTACTCCGGCCGCGAACGCATCGCCTGCACCGACAGTGTCAACTACACGTAGTGACTGGGCGGCCACATGCGAGGTTGCAGAATTCTTATGTATGTTCACACCTTCTGCACCTCGTTTTTCAAAAACTGTTGCTGCGGGTTGATAATGAAGTTGCAGCAGAGTTTCGTACTCAAGTTCATTTGGCAGTAGGTAATCAAATTGAGTTAGCCACTTCACGAACGAGACCGACATGGATTTTCTCAGAGGCGCAGCTGAGGCAGGATCAAGTACGAGTGTCGCATCATTGGCTTTGGCGCATCGGATTATCGTTTCCACAAATTCTCTATTGGAAGGTTGAAACAAGACATAACCCGAAACATAGACAACTGAGCCTGGCGTAATTTGCGATTCGTGAAAAGCTTTTGAGACATCTTTGTTCGCACCCAGCTCTGAAAGCATTGAGCGTTCTTGGTCAGGATGGGAAATTGCAATGACACTTCCAGTATTGAGAGTGGATGTGAAAATTGAAGTTGAAAGTGAAAGTTGATGGAATCGTTGCTGGAAGAGGTGAGCAAAGAGATCATCTCCGAGCGCACCGACGAGTAAAGGTGTGTGACCCTCAATTCCTAGCCAGGTTGCGACATTGGCTGCTGCGCCACCAAACTGCATCGTCGTGTTACTTTGAGTGTCGCTCCCTCGATGAATTTCCTCCTGGATGAGTGCGACAATATCAATCATGAGATCGCCAATGACGACAATATCTTTCATGACGTAAAGAGTGCCTTGCTGATTTGAGCCGCCAATCTGGCATTTTGCTTCACGACCTCAATGTTGACGCGCAAACTTTCCTGGTTTGTGGCAGTATGAAAATGCTCAAGTAAAAATGGTGTAACTGCTTTTCCTCTCACCCCAGCTTTTTCTGCACGTTGAAGTCCGGACTCGAGCGTTTTTTCGTGGAGTTCGAGATCGAGTTCATCTGCTGCACTGACAGGGTTCGCCACGATAAAAGCATGTGACAACGAGTTGAGGCGAGCACTTAGAAATGCGTCGGCGATGTCTTTGGCAGTATCAAGTTGCCAATCGAGAGTGAATCCAGACTTCCTTCGATAAAACCCGGGAAAGTCGTTCGTCTGATAGCCGCAAACCGCAATACCGTACGTTTCAAGTCGTTCCAGGGTTGCACCAATATCCAGAATAGATTTCACTCCAGCGCAAACAACGATGATTGACGTGTGAGAAAGAATTTCCAAATCGGCACTCTCGTCGAAAGTGTCGAGAAATCCTCTGTGTACACCGCCTAACCCGCCGGTTGCAAAAACTTGAATTCCAGCCAAATTGGCAATATGCGATGTTGCCGCAACCGTAGTTGCCGCACTCAACTTTTGAGAGAGTGCGAATCCAAGATCGCGTGTGCTTGCTTTAATAACGTCGTCAGACGTTGCAACATGTTCAAGCTGTGAATCGGAGAGTCCTACACAAACAGAACCATCGATGAGAGCAATAGTTGCTGGGGTTGCACCTTCACTGCGAATGATTGCTTCAAATTCTTTTGCAACACGAAGGTTCTGAGGTCGGGGTAGACCATGGCTGATGATGGTTGATTCAAGAGCAACAATGGGTAAACCCTGATGGAGAGCGTCACGTACCTCAGGAGAGTAGATAAAAGCGCTCACGCACCAACCTTAGCGTTCAACTAGCCTTAGGCTCGTGAACATCTGGGAAATCATGCCCTCCGCACTTGCGAGTCTGACAGGGCAGGGAAAATTCAAAGGACGATTTCCAGAGGCACAAAACGTTATTGTGTTGCTGATTGATGGTATGGGGATACGTAATCTTCAACGCTATGCTGATAAATATCCAACTATTCAACGTCTCATCGAAACGCCAGGACGCACAACCTTACCTAGCACGACACCTGTTGCACTTGCAAGTTTGGGTACT
>JAURLB010000117.1 GCA_030831445.1 Candidatus Nanopelagicales bacterium
CAATCTGTTTGGAATCAAAATAAATCCACTTGTTGCATCTCGGCAACACTTGTCGAGAATTAAGTACAAAAACTTATTTAGTGACCAACTGAGAACCACCGCAAGGAATGAATCTTCCGAATTTCGAAGGTTTTTGGCAGCTTGGAAAAACCCGACTGGGCCAACTTTGCTTGCACCTTTCATCCTGCCACCAGCAACAAAACGTGAGGCCACGAGAGCGCTTTCATCAGGGGTTTTTGAACCTCGCCAGGCCATAAATAATTCCAGCAATACCTCTGCCGTCATCGACCCATCGGCGTCCATCCAGGCAATCAAGTCGCCCTTCGCGGCATCGATACCAACTTGAATTGATTTTGGAAGCGACTTCTCGGTTGGGCGGCGAAAAATTCCATCCACGGATGTATAACGAGAAGATAGTTCTGCAAGCAGTTCTTTCGTGTTGTCAGTTGAACCATCATCGACAACAATGATTTCCAACTCCGAAACATGAGGACGAAGTGTCTCGAATAATGCGGGGATGAGTACTTTCAAGTTCTCTGCTTCATTAATAGTTGGCAGAACAATTGAAAGCGAATTATTCGTCATTTGAAGTAAATGCTAGCGGTGACGCAAAGACGGTTGCGGGGCATCTGGAGTACGCCAAGACGCCCCATACTGGTTCTCAATAAAGTCTTCAGAATTGACTGGGATTGGAAACTCATAGCTAAATATTTTTCCAAATCTTGGCTTTGTGAAATCAATAGGGCAGGTAAATGGTTGACCAGATGCATTGATATGGCGATATGTACCAATCAGTTGATTGCCGCTTCTTTCTGTTGGTCGATACACCATGACGTCTACGTGTGGAGTTCGCCATTTAGTAAATACAAGTTTATCCGGATGATGCACATAATTTGCATCTCGAGCAAAACCCAAACCCGCAATTCCATCGGTCAAGTCCAAAAAACGCTTTTCATCTTGTTCCAAGATTGCTAGATCAATATCTCCTGGTCGACCAGCAAATGCATTCTGGCGCACCGACCCAAGCAGTGTTCCCCCTGAAAGGAAATAATTGATCCCGTGTTGATCAAGAAACCGCGTGAACACGAGAAGGTTATCTATGGCCGATATTTGCTTTAGTGGAATTCCTTTTCCAAGGTATTTAACGGCTTTCACATATGGTGCGATTTTTGGAATGAAAACTTTTCCTCTGGTTTCCACAATTTCCTGTAACTGCCGCTTAGCTCCCATTGCTGATTCGGCCTTACTTATTTCTGCGTGAAGTATTAAAAGCGTTAAGCACTAATTCGCCACATGATTCGACAGAAACCGTGCCGTCAAGTTTGATATGAACATCTGGATGTTGCGGATACTGAGGCGAAAAATCCTTGCCTACAACTGGACCCGACTTAGCGGAATCTTGCGAATAGATTCCGCGTTTGTCACGTGAAATAAGCAATTCCATAGATGCATCAAGAAATACCTCAACATAGCAATCAATATTTTTTCGAAGCCATTGCTGCACACCGGAATACAGTCCAATTGACGAGACCACCACTATTGGTCCCTGACCTGCAATTAAACGAGACAGCCGCGCGTAGGACAGTGCAAGTTTCTCTCGATCGTTCTGATCGTAACTGGCACGCTGATTAAGGGCGTCTCGCAAGTCATCTCCGTCAAGATGAACGACGTTGTCTCCGTTTTGTTTCAATTTTTGAACTACATAATTTGCTGTCGTGGTTTTTCCGCTACCGGATAAGCCCATGATCCAAATAATGGTGCTCACGAATTACTTGTCCCCTGATTGCTCATGACTACCCTCATCACAATTGGATTCTCGGTTTCAGTCATGGCAAAACCATCGGACAGCACAAAATATTTGATTGCTGTTTTCCTCATTGCGAATTCCAGGAGATCGCGTGGGTCAATAAAGCGACGATAGTGGTCTGTCACGTAGGCGTTTTTGCCAACTTCAGTACCAACACCATGAAGTGGGTCAAAAATAGTTCGCGCCTCAAGCGCAAGCACGCTGCCTACGCCCAACTGCGCAAACTGATTCAAAACGTATTGCTCGGTTGCCTCATCGAGGGAATGCAGTGAAAAACGTGAATACAGAACAATCTTTCCACCTGGTCGCGGAGACGGTTGCCGGAAATTGAAGTCAGCGACGTCTCCACAGTGCAGATTTACCTTTACTTTTGCACCGCCCGCGCTCAGGCGCTTCGAAAACTGCTCAATCGCTTTTGCGCTCGAGTCAACCGCAAAGTATTCGGAGCAATGTTCGGCCAAAAACATGCCGTCCCGGCCATTTCCGCATCCGATCTCTATTACAACGTCATCCTTATGGATCCAGCGATCTGCGCAGTACTTTGCAAATGCGGAGGGCTCGGTAACACTGAACCGCTGATAGTGCGATTCCCAAAACTCAGGATCCATCATCTGAATATCTTAGGTGATCGACTCATGCAGAAAGGATGTAGCAACATTGATCACCCGCCAAATTGGCATTCAATTTGCGCGCTTTCTTCGCATCAAGGGCCTTATGTAGGAAGTTCTTATGCGATCCTCTAAAAGTCGAAAAATTGCTTGCGGGGTCCATTAATGACAGTCCGCTCTTCACATTTTCACTGAGCCAAAATTGCGTCGTCGTCGAGTCGTCATACTTGGTTTCAATGCGCAAACCAATAGATGCAAACAGTTGCTCTAAACCACTCCGAGAAGGAATTGACCTATGCCGAGGTGCATCTAACTGATACCAATAAGTCCTGAAATTTGACCAAGCATCACTGCTGACAGTTGGAACTCGAATAATCATTCGGCCATCAGGCCCTAATAAACCTTTTGCGGTTTTTAACAATTGATTTGGGTTTGCTGTGTGTTCAAGTGAATGATGAAACATAATCAGATCAAATGTTCCCGAAACGTCTGAAAGTTCAGTTCTTTCCAGTGCAAATGATTTTTTCTTGATGGTATTCGGCGCAAATGGATCTATACCCATAGAAAAATTATTTCCTGCAAGTGACAGCACGAATGGGACTAGGCCACTTCCGCTACCAACATCGAGAATCCTGATGTCAGAGCCGCGAATTTCTGATGCTCGAACGGAACGGAGAATAGATGAAAGAGTTCGAATATCTCTTCTCGGTGCAAATGCATGTGCTGCTTTTAGGATCACACCAAAATGAGAAAATGCTGAGCATGCAAGAAGTTGAGCTACAAACTTTGCAATCGGAGAACTGAATGTCGCCAACGGATCACTTGTCAAGCTGTAATACTGCGAAGGGTACAGCTCATTTTCATCTATATCGTCAGTCGTGCGAGACAATGAAGCACAATGTTCGCATTCGCTGTAATCGTAGGAAAATCCTGTGCGATACATGCACTCTTCAACAAGATGAATTGTTTTTGTTCCACTCTTTCCGCATATCAAACAAACCATAGACATTATTACTGACTTGAGTTATCGCGAAGCTGACGGAAAAAGACTTGCAGTTGCTCTTGTGCAGAAATCGAAAGCACACCCGCGACCACGGCAGGATTGTGGCTTAGTCGAGGGTCTGAACACACGTTATACACACTAGATGCTGCACCACCTTTAAGATCTGCAGCACCAAACACTAATGTGTGGATACGAGCATTGATTACTGCACCAGCACACATCACGCACGGCTCCAACGTGACAACCAATGTGCATTCGTCTAAATGCCAGGATCCAAGCACGCTCGCTGCATCACGCAACGCCAATACCTCTGCATGAGCGGTTGGATCTTTGGTTACCTCGCGCTCGTTGTGACGTGCAGCAATGATTTTTCCTTTATGAAGCACCACTGCCCCAACAGGCACATCGCCCGCAACCGCGGCGAATTCAGCTTGCTCAAGTGCAACTCGCATCGCTGCTTCATACTCGCTATTCATGGCGGAGGAGGTGGGATTCGAACCCACGGAGACTTGCGCCTCACACGCTTTCCAAGCGTGCCGATTCGGCCG
>JAURLB010000118.1 GCA_030831445.1 Candidatus Nanopelagicales bacterium
CAATGTTTCGACATCATGCACCATCAAATCGAGAGAGGCATGCTGTTTGACTACGCCGTTGACTTTTGCTTCAACAAAACCTTTTTTGTAATCAAAGTCAGTCTGTATCCACGGTCCGAACGGCAAGAACGTGTCAAATCCTTTTGCACGTGTCCACTGCCCATCTGTCTTCTGGATGTCTCTTGCAGTCACATCATTGGCAACACTGTAACCAAATACATAATCCATTGCTTCGCCCTTGCTGACATTCCGCGCTGTCTTTGAAATTATCACAGCGAGTTCACTTTCATGTTCAACATGACTTGATTGCCTCGGAAGCCGGATTGCATCATCTTCTGCAATGAGCGCTGTGGTTGGTTTCAAAAAACAAATGGGTTCCGCCGGAACCTCTCCCCCCATTTCTTTTGCATGATCGGCGTAGTTCTTGCCTATGCCAATCACTTTAGTAGGGATGAGTGGGACCAAGATTTTCACTTCGTCTAGTCTCTTAATAACGCCCGTAGTGCGTATTCCAGTAATTAACGGATGTTCCTGCAAAAAGTGAAATTCGGTGAGAGGCGTTGTATCGCCAATGGCATCTAATCCCTCAACAACTGCATAATGAACTTCTGACTGATAACTAACACGCGCAAGAAACACTTCTCTCCTAACAAAGTTCCATCAACCAGCGATGAGAATCTGATTGAAGTCCAGTTTGAATTCCAATTAGGTGATTGCGCAACGTCATGGTCACATCACCAGGTTGTCCACTGTTCACACTCCACGTTCCCTGATCGGACTTTATGGTGCCAATTGGTGTAATGGCGGCCGCAGTGCCGCAGGCAAATACCTCAGTAATTTCTCCTGACTCTAAACCTTTGCGCAAGTCATCGACGGAGATCATTGCTTCACTCGGTTCGAAGCCGAGGTCTTTGCAGAGTGTCAAAATTGAATCGCGTGTGATACCACGCAAGAGCGTGCCTGTGAGACTTGGCGTTACAACTTTTTTGCCATAAACGAAAAAGAGATTCATACCACCCATCTCTTCAATCCACTTTCGCTCAAGTGCGTCAATCCAAACCACTTGATCGCACCCGTGTTCCGCCGCCTGCGCTTGCGCTATCAGTGATGCCGCGTAGTTACCCGCACACTTTGCTTCTCCAGTACCACCAGGAGCCGCTCGCACAAATTCGGTTGAAATCCACACGGACACTGGTTTCACGCCTTGCGGAAAATAAGGACCCACGGGCGATGCGATAATAAAGAATGAGTACTGACTTGATGGCCGTACACCTAAACCTACTTCAGTCGCAATCATGAATGGACGAATATAAAGTGATTGTTCAGGTCTATCAGAAACCCAGCGACCATCTACTTGCATAAAATTTCGAAGCGAATCGATGAACATTTGTTCTGGCAACGCTGGCATTTGTAGCCTGAGGGCAGATTTCATAAAACGATTGGCATTTTGATCTGGCCGAAAGGCATACACATGATTGTTTGGGTGTCGAAATGCTTTTAATCCTTCAAATATTGCTTGCCCGTAGTGCATCACACTTGTGGCTGGGTCTAGTGACAGTGGTGCGTAGGGTTGAACTCGCGCGGCATGCCAGCCATCGCTCTTTGACCAATCAATTTGAACCATATGATCTGTGTAGTACTTGCCAAATCCAGGTTCATCAAAAATTCGCGTCAAATCTTCGTCGGATACGGCGGATGGATTTCTTTCAATACGCACTGTCTCGCCCTTTCAATCCTTGCACGATTGCATTACCGATAGCAGAAGTATTGCGTGGCATCGTTCTCGATAACAAATCTGTTGCGACTGCTTGCTCAACCCAAGAGGCCTCTTGGTGTAAACCAAGGTGTTCAAGCATCATTTTGACACTGAGTATGGCGGCGGTCGGATCGGCAAGTTGTTGACCTGCAATGTCTGGTGCAGACCCATGTATTGGTTCAAACATTGAAGGAGTTGTGCGCTCTGGGTTGATGTTCCCCGAAGCCGCTAACCCAATTCCTCCAGTAATGGCAGCGCCGAGATCAGTCAATATATCTCCAAAAAGATTGTCTGTTACAACAACATCGAAGATTTCTGGTTTTGTAACAAAAAACATAGCTGCGGCATCGACATGAAAATACTGCATAGAAACATTTGGATACTGACCTCCCACCTGAGTAAAGATTCGTTGCCACAATCCGCCAGCCCGAGTCAGCACATTAGTTTTGTGAATGAGTGTAAGTTGTTGCTTTCGTACGGATGCTAGTTCAAATGCATATCGAATAATGCGTTCAATTCCTTTGTAAGTGTTGACGCTTTCTTCAATGGCAACCTCATCTGTCGTACCGCCCTGCTGGATTGAACCCTTACCTGCATACAAACCCTCGGTGCCTTCACGACACACAATGAAGTCGATATCGTTGGTGTTTCTCAATGGGCTTTCAACGCCTGCAAAGAGTCGAATGGGGCGCAAGTTCAGATAGAGATCTAATTCGAACCGTAAGCGCAAGAGCAGTTCTCGTTCAAGCAACCCTGGTGGAACTTGTGGGTCTCCAACCGCACCTAGCAAGATGGCATCGGTAGTTTTAATTTCTCGCAATACGTCATCGCCGAGTATTTCACCTGTTTTCAAATAGTGTTGTGCGCCAACTTCAAATGGGACAACTTCAAACTTCACTCCACTCATGTCACTGACGGCTGAGAGAACCTTTAAAGCTTCAATCATCACTTCTGGACCTATCCCATCCCCTGAGATGAGACCGATTTTGAATTGCTCTGCCATACTCCAAAGCGTACAAGGCTTTCCAGTAAGCCAATCCGTTACTACACTTTCGCCAATGCGCGTTTTTCTACTTCTTCGATGCCGCAGTGAGGCTCTCTAACCGGCCACTCGCTGCGGGATTCCAGTTTGCCGGAAATCCATCGAATGAAAGAAAAACTCATGACCTCTTTTGAAATTTCAAACCCTCAGCATTCCTCCGGTATGCCAACTCATCGCTATGAAGCGTTTATTCCTATCAGTCTCACAGATCGGTCTTGGCCAAACAATCGTTTTGAGCGAGCTCCACGTTGGTGTGCTGTAGATCTGAGAGATGGAAACCAAGCACTCATCGACCCAATGTCACCTGAGAGAAAAAAGCGAATGTTTCAACTCCTCGTTTCTATGGGATACAAAGAGATAGAAGTTGGTTTTCCCTCAGCTTCACAAACCGACTTTGACTTTGTCCGAATGTTGATTGAAGAGTCTCTCATTCCAGACGACGTCGTGATTCAAGTTCTCACTCAAGCACGCGAACACCTCATTGAACGTACCTTCGAATCGATTAAAGGTGCCAAGCAAGCCATCGTTCACTTTTACAATTCCACCAGCACGCTTCAACGTCGAGTCGTGTTTCATCAAGATAAATCTGGCATCAAAGATATTGCAGTTCAAGGTGCGAAGTGGTGTCTTGAATATGAAAAGTCACTTGCCAGTGACACGAAAGTGAGTTATGAGTACTCCCCCGAGTCATTTACCGGCACCGAACTCGATTATGCACTTGAGGTTTGCCATGCCGTGATGGACATCATTCAGCCGACGCCTGAGAATAAAATGGTGATTAATCTTCCGGCAACAGTTGAGATGGCAAGTCCAAATGTGTATGCAGATAGCGTCGAATGGATGCATCGCAATCTCAAAAACCGCGACAGTGTGGTGCTCTCACTTCATCCACACAACGATCGCGGCACAGCAGTTGCTGCGGCAGAGCTAGGGTTTTTAGCCGGCGCAGATCGCATTGAGGGGTGTCTTTTTGGAAATGGGGAACGCACAGGCAACGTTTGCTTGGTGACATTGGGACTGAACCTCTTTGCGCAGGGCCTTGATCCCGAAATTGACTTTAGTGAGATTGACGAAATTCGACGTACAGTTGAATACTGCAATCAGTTGCGAATCCATGAACGCCATCCGTATGGTGGAGATTTAGTGTTCACCGCATTTAGTGGATCACATCAGGATGCAATCAACAAAGGTTTTGACGCAATGCGAGAGGCTTCGCAAGCTAGCGATACTCCTTTAACCCAATTGCGATGGGAAGTGCCATACCTTCCAATCGACCCCCAAGACATAGGCAGAAGCTACGAGGCGGTCATCCGAGTCAATTCACAATCTGGCAAGGGCGGAGTTGCTTACATCATGAAGACTGAGCACAACTTTGATTTGCCACGTCGACTACAAATTGAATTTAGCCAAGTGATTCAATCTCATACAGAAGTTCTCGGTGGTGAGGTGTCGCCTGAATCGATGTGGGAAATTTTCAAAGATGAATACCTTCCAAATCCTGATGCCCCATGGGGTCGATTTGAACTCTTTCAAATAAACCAACAATCAACTGTGGGCCTTGAAACTGACATTCACTTCACACTCCGCGATGGCGATGAACGCGTTCAACTTGCAGGCAGCGGTAACGGCCCGATTGCCGCTTTCTGCCAAGCATTAGACGACTACGGAGCGAAAGTTCGTGTCCTCGATTACCACGAGCACGCTTTGAGTGCTGGTGGTGACGCAAAGGCTGCTTCCTACCTCGAATGTGAAGTAAATGGCCACACCCTCTGGGGAGTGGGCGTTGATTCAAGTATCGTCAACGCCTCCCTCAAGGCAATCATTTCTGCTGTGAACAGAGCGTTGCGCTTGTCCTAGAATGTGGTCATGTCACTACTTCGTCGCCCTGTCGCCTTCCTCGTTGCATTGACTGACTCAAAGGTGAAAAAGGATTGGGTTACGCTTTCAAAAAGTGTAATTGTTGTAGTTCCTGGCATCTTTGCATTGAGCCGTGGCAGTGTTGGTAAAAGCTCCATCGCTGGACTCATCGCGCCAGGAATTGCACTTGGCAAGATTGTCAAAGAAGTAAATGAACAAGTAACGCCGCACCACATTGAACGTGCAGACTTTCTCATTGAAGACACCAAACTAAAATTGACGTCATCAGTCGACACATTCAAGGATCGCTTCAATTCACAATGAAGCATCCCCGCATCAGCACACTCCACGACGTTAAGTCCGCCCTACGAAACACACAAGAGTTCTCGTCAGACTTACAAGGTGATAGGGATGTCCGCGATTACCGGCAACTTCCACTTGAAATCGACCCACCACAGCATCACACTTATAGAACACTGCTTTCAGAACTTTTCGTCAAACCTCGCATCCAATCGCTACAACCCCAATTCGATGAAATCGCAGCACATATTTTGGCTGAGTTTGAGCAGAGCAATGGCGGAAACTTTGTAGAAGATGTAGCAACTCCATACGTCGTTACCTGCCTAGGCGTGATTTTCAATCGGCCTCAAGATGTATCCGAATGGCTTGCTTGGGGACCAGATGTGTGGACGGCCGACGGACCTACGAGAGATGGAACGCGACTTCATACGTATCTCGCCGCGGCATACCAAGAAGCACTCCACACCTCCAATGATGATGCGTGGTCGTATCTTGCAAAATATCAGATAGCCCAACGAACTATCACGTTTGAAGAATTCAAGGGGATGAGTAGCGTGATGCTTGCTGGCGGTCGAGATACTGTCATCAAACTCATCTCGGGTGCCACATGGCATCTTCTGCAAAGCCCAGAAGACGTACAAGCACTCCAATCTGGCGAAGTAGACATTCGCAACGCCATCCAAGAATTCCTGCGGTATTTCTCGCCACTGCCTTCAATGTTTCGAGTCGGCACTGATCAACAGCACTTGAGTGATAGTGAGAGAAATCCAGATCAATTTATCGAAATTGCATTTGCAGAAGCAAACCATGATCCAACAGCATTCGAACATCCGGAGCGTATCGATATTCGTCGTGGGAAAATTAACCACGTGGCTTTTGGTTTTGGTCCACATACCTGCATTGGAAATCACATCGCTGAAATTGAAACGCTGACAATCTTGCAACAGCTCTTAGCAAAACTCTCTTCATGGACCCTTCGCACGCCAGCTAATCTCACCATGATGCAGACTCAACACTCCCAATTCCCAGCTAGCATCCATGTGTTAGATATCGCCACAAGGTAGTAAGTTACGGGCAGAGGTGACCCAAATGGCTTCCACGATGAAAGCTCTAGTCAAAGAGCAATTTGATGGACGTTTCACACTCGTTGACGTACCCCAACCTCAAGTGAGTGAAACAGATGTCAAAGTACGGGTGCTTCGCACTGGAATTTGTGGCACTGACTTGCATATTGAATCCGGCGATGCCTGGGCACAGAAATCGATTCAACTTCCGCTCATCCCAGGCCACGAATTTTGCGGTGAAGTCGTTGAAATTGGTTCTAAGGTCACAACGGTTCAGATTGGTGACATCATTTCAGGCGAGGGGCATACCGTCTGTGGGCTATGCAGAAATTGTCGAGCGGGGCGTCGACACCTATGCAAGAACACTGAAGGAATTGGCGTCAACCGCGATGGCGCATTTGCCCAATACGTGAGTATTCCTGAATCAAATGTGTGGATCCATAGTAAAGACATTGATGTGAGTCTGGCAGCAATCTTTGATCCATTGGGAAATGCCGTTCATACCGCGCTTACCTACCCAGTTGTTGGTGAGGATGTTGTGATCACTGGAGCAGGACCAATCGGTTTGATGGCAATAAAAATTGCTCGGCATATAGGTGCCAGATTTATCGTCATTACCGACGTTGTGGAATCTCGACTTGAGTTGGCTCGACACATGGGTGCAGATCTGGCTATCAACCCGCAAAACACATCTCTTAAATCTGCTCAACTTGACCTCGGCATGAAAGAGGGCTTTGACATTGCCTGGGAAATGAGTGGACATCACACTGCGTTGCCAGAAATAATTGAAAATATGGGGCACGGTGGACGAATTGCACTCCTCGGACTTCCCACCACTTCCATTGACATCGATTGGAACAAAGTTGTCACCCATATGCTCACTATCAAAGGAATATATGGAAGAGAGATGTTTGAAACTTGGTACGCAATGACTGCAATGGTGAAAACGGGCCTCGATGTGAGCGATGTTATTTCAGAAGTCATCCCCGCACGGGAATGGCAGCGAGCCTTTGACACCGCTCGCAAAGCGGCAAGTGGGAAAATTATTATTGATTGGACTGAACTTTAATGTACGCAAAAACTCGTGAGGAACTACGGAAGACGCTTTCTGAGATTGCCGATCAAGGTCTTACCAAAGTCGAACGAGTGATCGAGTCTCCGCAAGATGTTCATGTACAGGTTCAACATAGAGATCTCCTTAACTTTTGCGCAAACAACTATTTGGGTCTAGCCGATCACCCAGACATACTTGAGGCAGCCCACGAAGCGTTGGACATGTATGGATTCGGAATGGCGAGTGTGCGATTCATCTGCGGAACTCAAACATTACATACCCAACTTGAATCAGAAATCTCGAAGTTTGTGGGTAAGCCCGCCACGATTTTGTTCCCCTCATGTTTTGATGCAAATGCCGGCATTTTTGAGGTGTTACTTTCTGATGAAGATGCAGTTATTTCCGATGAATTGAATCATGCGTCAATCATTGACGGAATTCGACTTTGCAAAGCAAATCGCTACCGCTACAAAAATCGAGACATGAAAGACCTTGAAGCCAAACTCATAGAATCAAAGAATGCGCGACGCCGTTTAATTGTGAGCGATGGAGTGTTTTCAATGGATGGGTACCTCGCCCCACTTGACGAAATTTGCGAATTGGCCGAGCAATACGACGCGCTCGTCATGGTGGACGATTCGCATGCTGTGGGATTTATTGGCGCAACCGGCGCAGGAACAGCCGAATACTTTGGAGTTCAGGACAAGGTTGACATCATTTCGGGCACGTTAGGTAAGGCACTTGGTGGAGCAAGCGGCGGTTACATATCAAGTCACCAAGAGATTATTGATCTTCTTCGACAACGAGCACGGCCCTATTTGTTTTCAAACGCTATCGCTCCCCCAGCAGTAGCCGGTGCG
>JAURLB010000119.1 GCA_030831445.1 Candidatus Nanopelagicales bacterium
CTGATTGTTCGATGATTTCATCGAGTCGTTTGCCAACCTGAATTTTGAATTCCTCGTCACTCACCGACAACCATTCATCAAGTAACAAGATATCTGGTTGACCAAGTGTTGCTATTGCAAATGCAAGTCGAAACCGCATTCCGGCTGAGTAGGTTTCAACCGGAAGATCGATATATTCGTCGAGTCCTGAAAATGCCACCACGTCTTCAAATACCTGCTGGAGTTGAAGTCGGCTAAATCCGAGCATTGCGCCACGAACAAAGTAGTTATCTCGTCCTGTCGCATAGTCTTCAATTCCGAGATCTATATCAATGAGAGTTCCGATATATCCGTCGGTAACAATGTTCCCTCGAACTGGAGTGTAAATACCGGCAATGGCTCGAAGCAAAGTTGATTTGCCCGATCCATTGTTTCCCAAGAGTCCAACGCGATCTCCGGCGCTGATCGATAGTGATATGTCAGTGAGTGCCTTAATGGTGGGAGTACCTCTACGACTGTATTCAATTCGTGCACCTGCATGATGTTCTGAAGTTTGCTTGCGCCTTCGAACGTTATGGGAAAAAAGCGTGAACTCAATATCAAGGTTTTTTATTTCTATACGTGACATATCACACCCAGTACGCAATCTTGGAATCAAATCTTCTATACATCACGTAAGCCAAGATTGAGGAGGCAATGAGTGCAAAGATGGAAAGCGCCCAATTGATTGAAGTTGGCATTTCGCCAAGTAGTGGCAAACGGACGATCTGTAACAGGTGGTAGAAAGGATTGAGGCCAAGGATGAAGTGAGCAATTTGTCCATCAATACGTTCAGTCACCCAGATGATTGGGCTCAAAAAGAACAACACTCTCATTACAGCAGAAACTATCGCAGGTAAATCTCTAAAGCGTGCACCAAGTGTTGCAATCACAATACCTATATTGGTGACGCAGAGGACTGTGATAAATAAACCTATCGGCAAAAACAAAAGGTATGGGGTTGGTGCAAGCTTGGAAATCACCATAATTATTGGGAAGATTGACAGACTCATCAGCAGCATGAGTGCGTTTCGGATAATTCGTTGAAATACGAAGGTTACTCTTGGAATAGCAATCTGTCGGATAGTTCGAGCAGATGCGAGGTAGGCAACCGCTGAATCATTTATCGCATCTGAAATAAACGACCAGATGAGAAGTCCACTTGCCACGTACGCCAAAAACTCCGACAGGTCACGCTCTTGAATTGTTGCGAAAATTGGAACGATTATGACGAGTGAAAGAATTGTGGTCAGAAAGAGTCTAAAGAAGCCTAGTTTGGATCGTTGATACGTTCTTTTGATGTCTCGCATACCAAGGACATAAGCAACGTGGATGACTCGATTACCTGGCGAGAGTGCTGGCTTCATGTCCTCAACTTTCTTGCGAAAGTGTAATTGAAGGCTGAAACAAAGGGCTACAATGCCGATAATGACAACATCACAATCGAACAAACTCTTGGGAGTGGTGGTTCCCACTCTTGGAACACGTGTTGAATATCTGTCACACTGTTTGCAGTCACTTCAATCTGATCAGGTCTATGTAGTCATAGTTGGCCCTGAATCCCTGAAGGGACTGCTCCAAGAACGAAACCTTGGATATGACGATTTTCTTATTGAACTTACCGGTGATCCACTCGCGACTTCTATCAATAAAGCAATGGCACGTATTCCAGAAGATATTCCATTCATTACATGGATTGGTGATGACGATATTCTCAATCTTGAAAATAGTTTAGAAGTTTTGAGGAAGTACGAAAAGCTCAAAGACGTCGTTGTTTATGGCGATTGTGATTACATTGACACATCAGCACACATTCTTTGGAAAAACGAACCTGGCCGATTTGCGGCATCGCTCATTTCGATGCTTCCCCAAAGAATTGCCCAACCTGCAAGTTTCATTCGACACTCTGCCTGGAGAGAAATTGGGGGATTAAACCCACGCTACAAACTTGCCTTTGATTACGACATGTTCATCAAACTTTCTGCGATAGGAAAACTCTCTTACTCTCCAACCACGCTTGCCTCTTATCGGTGGCATCCAGATGCACTAAGTGTCAAAGCGCGTAAGTTCTCGGTTAGAGAAGCATCCAGGGTCCGTCAAAGCACTAGACCGGCGCTCATGAAGATTCTTTTCACTCCTCTTGAAATCACGGTGATGACAGCAACATATCTCTTTGGATTGTGGATGAAATATCGGCTCAAGAAGTCACGATTAGTGAAAAACTCGCATTCATAGGTGTGGCGTCAATCCCAGATTCAATTTCAGTGGATTCAAGTATCACGATAACGTCATATTCCTGCGAATATGTTGCTAGATCTTCTTCAGTGAGTAGTTTGTCGTTCATGAAGGTGGTCGAACCATCAGGAATCCAAAATTTCACACGGTTGTAGTCATTTTGATCGGATGCCAGAAATAATGTCTTATCCGATGCATTACTCAAGAATTCTCTGAGCTCATAAGTATCGAGTACTACTTGTGGAGTGGCGCTAAATTGTCGAGCACTCAATTGATAGTGAAAGTTAAACACAATAAGCAAGACTAAAAGTGATCCAACCGTTGCAAGCTTTGCCAACTCTTTAGACTTAAAGAGTAGTAGTCCGATAACGAGACTGGGAAGAGCTATCACAGCGAGCGGCAGTTTGAGGCTTACCCAGATACCTAAGAAGTAAGAGTCAAACGGGAAAATAATGTATCTATCTTGAATCACAACAAGTACTACAATGATGAATACTGACGCTGCAAGATATCGCCATTTGTCTGGAAAAACATTTTTTCTCAGGAAAAAGATTGGAGCAAGTAACAAGACATGTTCATAGTAGCGGGGCATCAGCCGAATTTGGAGTAACTCATTCCAGAATACTGACACACTCGAAAATACTGCTGTGCCAACGATAAGTGTGCCTAAGACAAAGACATAGGCAAGCTCTGCAGAGTCATCTGCGGTCTTGAGAGTATGTATGACATAAAAAAGCAAACCGACACTCACCATTGCTAGACCAATAGATGTGTGCGAGACCAGTTGCTGAACGAATGACCACAGAAGGTTTAAAGGTTCAAAATAACTCGAATCTAGTGTTGAAGGTGTGCCAGCAAGTGTTTCTCCAGAACGAATGACTGCACCGGAATATCGAGCACCTAAGGGATTGAGGCCAAAATTTCCACTCAGTCCAAATCTGATCAGCACCACGAGTGCGTATGTTCCAACGAAAAAGCTGGTGGCTCTCAGAGAATAAAATCTAAACCGCTTTGAACGAATCCCCAAATAAACCAGATATCCAACTAAACCCAACGTGACGAATACGCCATGAGGCTTCGTCAAAAGCATTAGCGAATTGAGGAGAGCTTGGCCTAACCAAAATGACAGAGTTGCAGAATCGAAATAGAGAAACATTGCTATGACTGCGAAGGTCAGAACAAAGAAGAGCGTCTCTGGGGTCAGTAACGTAGTAAAACCTGAAAGTGGGCCAAGTCCGATAAATGCAACAAAGAGCAGTGCATAAGGCAAAAGAACAAGTTTGCGTGCAATCAGAAAAGTTAGGACTAGTAGCACTCCAAAGAACAGAACATTGAGTCCTCTTGTGCATTCATAAAACGCATTGCCACATAGTGCCGTTGGTTTGTAGAGCATGGTGTAGAAGTAATTTGGTAATTCGCCGTTGTTATCACCCCGTATTGCACTCACATACAGGAATTCATCTGGGTAGAGTTGGGGTAATTGCTCGCGCACACGAATAAATGCCAGAATCATTGAAATTGCAATAACCGCCGAAATGTCAGACCAAGTTATTTTGAGTCGTTCAAATCGATCCAAGAGTTGGTTCACTTTTTCACGGGTCCGATACCTGTGACTGACGAGGATTCTTTGGCATATTGGTAATGTCGTAGGACAAGAATGCTAGGAGAAGTTGCAAGCCAAGAATTATTGGAACAGCGGCAAGCATCACTTCGCCCGATGTCGTTACCTCACCATCATAAGACTCAAAGAGCTTTGTAAATCCGAATAGCAATCCGCCAAGCAACGAAAATAATCCAACAGGCAATTCAAGTGATGCAATGTTTATTTCGCGCAGATAATAAGTGTAAAAGACACGTTTGTGGAAATTCACGAAATGCCTGCGCAAAAAAGTAGGCAATACTTTGCGAATCCGCAGATTACTTTCCTCAGCACCATACTTAGATTTCATTGGGATGTCCTGAACGACTGCCTTCATCACAGATAATCTAAACAGCATATCTGATTCAAAGAAGAAACCCTTGTTCACTTTGCCGAGTGGAAAGTCTTTCAACACTGAGCGGTGGATTGCTGTGAAACCATTTGTTGGATCTGTGATATTCCAATAGCCACTGGAAAACTTAGAGAAGAAACTCAATGCAGCATTACCAAAAATTCTGACACGTGGCATTTGTTCGAGACTTTCAAGAGTGTCGAATCGATTACCTTTTACGTAATCAGCACTTCCTTGTTGGATAGGACGGATCAGGCGTGAAATATCTGCTCCATCCATTTGCCCATCGCCATCAATTTTTACAATGATTTCCGCGTTGTCCTGTAATGCTTGTCTGTATCCAGCGACTACAGCACCACCCACTCCGAGGTTTCGCTCATTTGTTATAACTAGAACACGCTTATCTCGTACCTGCTTTTTTACGTATTGACCAGTTCCATCTGGGCAGGCGTCGTCGACGACATAGATCTTTGACACTTCAGGACCAATTGATTTAATGACGGAGTGAATGCTTGCCTTGACCCTAAAGCAGGGTATGACAACAGCAACCTTTACTGCTTTTTTGGGCGCCATGGGTTCTCATCTCTTGGGCAGGGTGGCAATCCTAATTTCATACGGACGAGATTCATCAGCATAGTGAATGCTACTTGCGACTTCTAAACCCATGATTTCACAGAGCCGATCGTGTAAGAGGGTGGCGTCACTTGCCGGATGCACAGCGATCACAATTGAACCTGGGCGAAGCAATGAACCCAATGGAGTCAATAATTCTTTCCAAGCCGCCTTATTGCCGATGTAATAGAGCATTTCTGAAAAGACCATTACTTCAAACGTTCCGTGAGTTTCTCGAAGTTTTGCAGATATTCCAGGCACAGCTTGGACAAACTCTATGTTCTTCAATTTCTGGTTTTGTGCTCGTTTTATCGCTTCGCTTGAGATGTCTAGCCCGACGAGTTTGGCACTTAGGTACACTTCTCGGATAGCGGCAAGGTTGTGGCCATCAGCACAGCCAACTTCGAGCAAACTCTCGAATGTATTTGGTAGCGAGTTGATCAGGGCAGTGCGCTTGTCTGCCTCATAGACGGATTCTTGGTAGCCCCAGGGATCTCGCGAGGTTTTGAAGAGAGCATCAAACGATGTGCGTTGCAGGCGAGTCCGCACATTTCTGGGTAAGAGTGAGAGCACCTTGAAGAAACTCCGGTGTAGGTAGCGACCAATTGGAGATTCAGGTCGAGGGGCTTGGCTCATTAGTGAGAAGACTATCCAAATTTGGCAGTGCCCGATATCGCACGAATCGAATACCTGTGCGTCAAAAGTTTGTCAGAGATGTCCTATTTGTACCGATATTTAACGTTTCAGGTTGGCTTTTGGTCGGATGACCCCTTTAACCTCGCCCCGTCTTAAGGTCCAATAAACCAAGAGAAAGGTGCGTTGTGAGACGCCTCCTCATCGGCTTGATTGTCGCAAGTTTTGCAGTTTTGGGTATTGCCCAACCTGCAAGTGCGCGCGAACCAGAGACCTTATGTGAGTCATACCGCTGGAATTGCGATGGCAATCTTGGCTACAACCCTCGAAATATGTACTGGAAGCAGCTGCCAGGTCATAACTGCACCAACTACGTGGCCTTTCGCCTTATTAAGAATGGTGCTCCAGCCGATCTTGGCCCATTTGGCGGTAACGCAGGTGTGTGGGATGACCACTTCCGAAAAACGAAATATAAAGTGAATCAAGTCCCTATGGTTGGTGCGGTTGCTCATTGGAATGGGTACGAGAACGGGATGCGAAGCTCCCGGGGTCACGTCGCCTATGTCGATGAAGTTGGACCGGATTACATCATCATTGATGAGGACAACTGGGGCGGAAAACACATTCGCAAGAAGATTTACAAAAACGGACGTCTCTGGCCGGGCCGCTTCATTCACATTCACTCAGTCGATGAGGCTATGGAAAAGCACGCTAGTCGTGTCGTCACCGCTAAAGGTAAAGATGGTAATTCTTGGTTTATTACCGAGGATCTGAAGCGCTTACCTGTTCAAACGAAGACTGCAAAGCGCTGTCTTGCCAAAGTAAGCGATAAGAAACCTGCAGTTCTTGCCCCATTTAGAGTCCAACTCATTCCTAAACAGAAAAAGAAGTTTGCGGCCTGCGGCAATGCCTTAAAGAAAAGGCAAACTCTGATGCAGGGTATGCACCTGAATTCTGCCGACGGATCTTTCGAACTTCGGCTCTTAGACTCAGGTGACTTGGTTTTGGGCTCAACCACTGGCGTTGAACTCTGGGCACTTCGCGGCTACAAAATTGATCATGTGTATTTGAAGAAGAATGGCAACTTCGTTGCATTCTCCAAAAAGAATAAAGTGGTTTGGTCGACAAAAACTCGTAATTCCAAAGGCGCAATCCTCAAGGTCACATCTTCTGGTCAGGTCGTGCTGAAGGATGGTAAGAACCGTGTGATTTGGTCCACAGATGTTGATATCAATGCTGCAATAGATGCGCTTGATGACAATCCCACTCCGACGCCGCAACCAACTGCCTAAAAGTCAGGACTTTTGGCCCTACGTAATTCGTGTTGCAGTTCTTTAGCCTTAAGGCATGAACAGAAAAGCACTCGACAAACTCGTAAGTAAATTCGGACTTGCACTAGCAGGTCTTCTCTTTGTTGCTGGCGGACTTGCATTTTGGGGATACTCATTTGCAAACTCCTCAGTCGAGCAACAACTCTCTGCTCAGGAAATTTATTTCCCAGCAGAATCTGATACCTTCAACGCAACAACTGACCCTGATCTATTCCAATGGGCAGGTCAACAGTTAGTTACTGGCGAACAAGCCCAGGCATATGCTGATAAGTACATTTTGAAACATATGAATGCTGCTTCTGGAGGTAAAACATATTCACAAGTTTCAAGTGAATATATGGCAATGACTCGCGACCCAAATGCTGATCCTGAAGCGATGGCTGCAGCAGGACAATTGCGTCAAACCTTGTTTATGGGCAATACCTTGCGTGGTCTCCTACTAAACGCATTCGCATTCTGGACAGTTGGTCAGATAGCTCTCTATGCAGCGATTGCATGTGCTGTTGGAGTAGTGGGAATGTTGGCACTTTCAGTGCTTGGCTTTAGACACGCAAAACAAATAGTCGTCTGATCTCTCTCCTAACAAAAAAGAGGGCGGGTATATCCCGCCCTCTTTTCATAGTACAACTATTGGTTGCTTAACCCAGAACACAACGACTGAATTGATGAAGCGACCTCTTTGAGTTCTTTCTTTGTCAACCCCTTTTCAAGTTCTGTTACTCCAACTTTCAAGTCTCGAAGTAACGTTTTCGCATCAGGAACTAAGTCTTGATTTTGTGAAATCACACCCTCCAATTCAGTTACGGCCTGTTTCAAGATATCGCTCGCAGCTTTCGGATCGAGATCTGTTGTCCAGAGTGGTTCAGCAATTGTGCACACGTTATTTAAACCTTGAGCGGCATCAATAACCTGCTTACCTGTGTCTATAACTTCTTGAACTTCACTACATGCACTGAGTAGCACGACTGAAATACTCAATGCAAAGCGGTGTCGCAGTTTCACCAAAGTTTCCTTTCAAAAAGTAATTGGGGTCTACTGCATAACAGTAGACCCCAATTATTGTGCTTGTTACGAGAAATCGCGCACGAGCGCATCATTCTTACTCGATGACTGACTTGCCACAATGAATCCAATCACCATTGCAATGAATGGGGAAAGAATTAGGAACCAGCCAAGTGAAGAAAGTGCCCAGGCACTTTCTGGAAGTGATGGATCCACACCGTCTGCCACAGTTCCTGCAAGCAGGTTAAAGCGTGACATGAGAAGGTATAGACCGCCAGAGAGCAATACAACTGAAAGAAGTGGAGCAATCTTGGTCGCCCAAAGTGATCCGCCAGCGTTTGCATTGAAGTAGCGAACCACTGCAATTGACACGAGAATTTCAATTGCACCAATGGCAATAACTGCAATACCGCTCATCCAACTAAAGAGATTGACAAACGGATCCCACTGTTGAACGACGAAGATGATTATTACAAGAATCGCAATGATTGATGTAACAATTGATGCCATCTGTGGGGCACCTGCAGCATTAGTTTTGCTCAATGCGCTAGGCATTACCCCACCACGTGCCATCGCGAAGAAATAGCGTGATGCAGCATTTTGAAATGCTAAGAGGCCGGCGAAGAGTGATGTCACTACAAGAATTGTCATCAAGTCAACAATCCAGGTGCCAACAAATTCGCCAGACAGCGTGAACAAAACACCTGCAGGATCTGCAAGTCCATTACTTCGAGCCAAGATTTGATCAATAAGCGTTGTCTTGCCCATACCGACCACCATTGCAAACGATGTGATTGCAAAGATGATTGAGATGGTACCGATTGCAAGATATGTTGCCTTTGGAACATCACGCTTTGGATCGCGAGCTTCCTCACCATAAATCGCTGTTGCCTCAAAACCAATAAACGATGCGAATGCGAATGCAAGCGCTATTCCTGCAGTCCCAGTAAGCCCACCGACAAACACATCAGCTGGATTAAACGATGCGACGATATCCATTGGCTCTGGTCCACCTTTGAAAAGAATCGCAAATGCGGTGATCAATAGTGACAGCAATTCAAGAATCAAAAGTCCACCGAGAATTTTCGCTCCAACATCAACACTCAAAATTGAAAGAACTGTGACGAGTGCTAGGGCAATGAGTACCCAGATGTACCAATTGAGCACGATGCCAAACTTTGCTTCCATCTGACCTGCCATGACTGCACCGAAGAATCCGTAGATTGCCAATTGAATTGTGATGTAACCGACGAGCGATGCATACGCGGAAGCAACACCTGCCTTCACCCCAAGGCCTTTACCAACATAAGCAAAAAACGCACCCA
>JAURLB010000120.1 GCA_030831445.1 Candidatus Nanopelagicales bacterium
CCGTGGCAAACAACCCAAGATTTCCTTCAAAGTATTGATGAGAATCTACAAAAGGCGATGCAGTAGTCAATGCTCTCAGTTGTCTCAGTAAATCTGAACGGCATTCGGGCTGCCCATAAAAATGGTGGACTTGATTGGATCAAGAAACTTGTTGATTCGGGCCGGGCTGACATCATCTGCCTACAAGAAGTCCGAGCCAACGATGAGCAATTTCATGAAACTCTTGAAGCTGCGGGTCTTGAAAACCTAGTGAGTGTTCATAGTAGTAGCGAGAAAAAAGGCCATGCAGGTGTGGCTATTCTTTCGACGCTACCCATAATCTCAAGTAGTGCAGGTATTGGATCGTTCAAAAAGCAAGGACGCTGGATTGAAGCGGATTTCAAAACAAAACTTGGGACACTCAAAGTAGTCAATGTGTACGTTCACACAGGCGATCAGACAAGTGTGGAAAAACAAAAAGAAAAAGAAACGTTTCTGAAGACTATGACCAAAGCTATGAAAGAAATGGCTAGTGAAAGTTCACCGAAGAATCACTCATTGCTCGTTGGAGATCTCAATGTTGGCCATAAAGAATTCGATATCAAGAATTGGAAGGGCAATATTGGCAAGGCCGGCTTCTTGGAATCAGAACGAGCGTATTTCGATTCTTGGTTCAACGACTTAGCGTGGGTGGATTTAGGACGGGAATTTGCGGGTGATGTGCCTGGCCCCTACACCTGGTGGTCCTGGCGCGGTAAAGCATTCGATAACGATGCTGGATGGCGGATTGACTACCAGTTAGCAACTGCCCATCTAGCGGGCCTGCTTTCGCATTATGAAGTGCATAGAGCGCCTAGTTACGATACTCGCTGGAGCGATCACGCTCCAATTCAGACGATTTTTTCCAAGTAAGATACGCACGTGGACGGTGGCGACTTATGGCTGGAAATCTCTCTAGTCATCGGCTTTATTCTCATCAGTGGTCTTTTTGCGGCTGCTGAAATTGCGCTTGTCTCTCTTCGAGACTCACAAATTCAACAACTGAGCACCCGTGGCAGACGAGGTCATGTATTAGCAGGTTTGGCGAAAAACCCAACCCGTTATCTTGCAACCATTCAAGTTGGAATTACCTTTACCTCATTCGTATCAGCAGGTCTTGGTGCATCACAGTTGGTTCCCTTCGTCGAACCTTGGCTTGCAAGTTTTGGTTTAGGTAAAGCTGCAGCTTTGACCGTTGCTTTTATTTTGGTGACACTCGTCGTCGCCTTTATCTCACTCGTTCTCGGTGAACTTGTTCCAAAACGAATTGCGATTGCGCGTGCAGAGAGTCTCGCAATGCTTTTTGCCATACCTATTGATGTCTTGGCTCGTGCCACAAAGCCCTTTATTTGGTTGCTTACGAGTTCAACTGCTGTGGTCTTACGAATTTTTGGGGTTGATCCCCATGCAAGTCGGGAA
The DNA here is from genome assembly GCA_030831445.1 of Candidatus Nanopelagicales bacterium. Taxonomy (GTDB): domain Bacteria; phylum Actinomycetota; class Actinomycetes; order S36-B12; family UBA5976; genus JAFMIT01. The sequence continues at coordinate 1,438 of JAURLB010000120.1, forward strand.
CAGATGAGTGGTGAGGAGTTGCGTGACATTGTGGCAAGTCACGAAGAGCTCTCAGCAGATGAACGTGAACTCATCGATGAAGTGTTTGAAGCGCAAGATCGAGAACTTCGTGAAGTAATGCAACCTCGAACTGAAGTTGATTTTCTTGAAGGTGATCTTCCAGTTTTCAAAGCCATGAAACTGGTGGTTGATAAACCACACTCTCGCTATCCTGTCATTGGCGAGAGTCCTGACGATGTGCTTGGCTTTGTTCATATCCGCGATATTTTGAACCCAGCGATGAGTGAACGTTCAATTCGCCTATCTGAAATTGCCCGAGAAATTCCCCGCTACCCGGGAACCAAAGGTGTGATTCCAACGTTGTCAGACATGAGACGAAACCGGGTTCACTTTGCACTAGTTGAAGATGAGTACGGTGGAACTGCAGGCATTGTCACACTTGAAGATCTTGTTGAAGAACTCATTGGTGACATTAGCGATGAATACGATGTTCATGAACATGAAGAGTTCACCGGTGAAGTCATCATTGATGGTGGTATGAACTTAGAAGACTTCCACGAGGAAATGGAAGTGGAACTTCCTGATGGTCCGTATGAAACAGTTGCCGGCTTCGTGGTGGCCGAAGCTGGAGCGTTACCAGAAGTTGGTCTGCAGGTTGAGTTTGAGGGGTATCTCTTCACTATCTTGGAAGTTGAAAATAAGCGTGCAACAAAACTGAAACTTGAACGCCTATCATCTCTCAATCACGAAGCCTTGGCAGAATAACCCAGTGAGTAAACCTCGAGTCTTATCAGGCATTCAGCCAACTGCTGATTCCTTTCACCTTGGAAATTACCTTGGAGCATTGCGCAATTGGGTGAGTATGCAATCTGAGTTCGACTGCTTTTACATGATTGCGGATATGCACGCCCTCACAGTGAGCCCAGATCCAAAAGACTTAGAACACCGAACACTTGTCTCATATGCCCAACTCGTCGCACTCGGTATTGATCCTGCGGACTCAACGATTTTTGTCCAGAGTCAGGTATCAGAGCATGCTGAGTTGATGTGGGTGTTGTCCTGCCTCACCGGATTTGGTGAGGCTAACCGGATGACCCAGTTCAAAGATAAAAGTGCGAAACAAGGAAACGACTCCACCAATGTTGGGTTATTCACCTATCCGATTTTGCAAGCCTCAGATATCTTGCTCTATCAACCAAAAGCAGTTCCAGTTGGAGAAGACCAACGACAGCATCTAGAGCTGACCCGTGATCTAGCGCTTCGCTTTAACTCCCGTTACAAAGAAGTCTTCACGGTTCCCGAAGCACATATCGTGAAGGCCACAGCCAAAATCACTGACTTACAAGAACCAACGGCAAAGATGAGTAAATCAAGCCCAACTGGTTGTCTGATGTTGCTCGATCCTCTCAAAACTATCGAAAAGAAAATCAAATCAGCGGTGACTGACTCGGATACCGTGATTGCATTTGACCCAGTGAACAAGGCTGGTGTTTCAAATCTTTTATCAATTCTTTCTGTGATGTCGGGGCATTCAATCGAGTCACTCGTCCGAGAATTTGAAGGTCAAATGTATGGGGCTTTGAAGACCCAGGTTGCTGAAGTTGTTGTTGCGTTCGCTGAGGATTATCAAAACAAGGTGAACGGATTGCTCGCTGACAAGGCAGAACTTTCCCGGTTGATGACTGAAGGTTCGAAGCGTGCAGCAGGAGTCGCCGCAGATACTGTGAGTAAGGTGTACAGCGCAGTAGGTTTTGTTAGCCGCGGAAAATAACTGCGCGCTTGACTTCTTGAATTGCTTTTGTAATTTGAATTCCACGAGGACACGCTTCGGTGCAGTTAAAGGTGGTGCGGCAGCGCCACACACCTTCTTTGTCATTCAAAATCTCTAACCGAGCAGATGCACCTTCATCGCGTGAGTCAAAGATGAATCTGTGTGCGTTGACAATTGCAGCTGGGCCAAAGTATTGACCATCTGTCCAGAACACTGGGCAGGAAGTTGTGCAGGCAGCACACAAAATACATTTCGTCGTATCATCAAATCGGGCCCTCTCTTCAGGGCTTTGAATACGCTCTTTGGTCGGTTCTCCACCTGTCGTCATTAAGAACGGTTTGATTTCCCGATAGGCCTTGAAGAATGGTTCCATATCAACCACAAGATCTTTTTCAAGTGGTAAGCCTTTAATTGCTTCGACAGTCACAGGGGAGGAGGCATCGAGGTCTTTGACAAGCGTTTTGCAAGCCAGTCGA
>JAURLB010000121.1 GCA_030831445.1 Candidatus Nanopelagicales bacterium
CAACGTGGGTAGGAGGAGGTTTTTGTTGCCATCAGCACTTCGAGCGCTTCTGTCAGGGTGGTCACAGGGACTAATTTCATACCCTTTGGCACTTCTTTCGGTACCGCATTGCAATTCTCTTTTGGAAAGAGCATCAGACGAGCGCCTGATTCGTAGGCACCATTGATTTTATGATCAAGTCCGCCAATGGCTTTCACTTCACCTTTGGCAGTGATTTCACCCGTCATCGCAATGATGCGTCCTTGTGTAAAGTCTTTTTTGCTCAACAACTCAACGAGGGATACCGCAAATGCGAGACCAGCGCTTGGCCCGCTCACATCAGGTAACTGAACGCTTATATCCATGGGCGGAATTGTTTGCTCCAAAATCCCTATGCCCACAATTGTTCTGCCTTCATTTTCCACCGTCGTGGAACTAATATCAATCGTCTTACCATCGCGAATAAGTGTGTAGGTGACCGAGTCTCCAGGTATCACGTCCTTCATGATTCCTGTAATTGATTCGAAATCAGTGAGTGTGGCTCCATTCAGTGCGAGCAGCACATCGCCAAGTTTGTAATTGCCCTCGGCAGGAGTATCTTCAAAAATAGAACCGATGATGAGTTTTTTGGTCACAGGAAGTTCTAGGTATTCCATTGCGGCAGCAATTGCATTTGATTCAGCAGATAAAAATAGTTGGTTACCCTGATTTGCGATATCTTCACTACTCTGGTCTGGGTCAAAAAGAAAATTTGTCGGGACAATGATCACATCATCATCAAAAAAAGTTCGCGCTGCATCAAACCAGGTGAGCCGACCATAGGGACCGCCCCAACTAGAGACTGTAAGTATGAGTATCTTGCCCGAGCTTTCGTATGTGGGAAAGGACTCTGTATCTTCGATAGCCAAGAGTGGTTGACTATTAAAAGAGCCTGTTGCCTCATATGTGTTGCCTGCCTCACTGCGCACGTATGGCAAGTCAGAAAGCCCGGCAAGAAAAACCAAAAGGATGGCGAGTAACACGCTTGCGAAGTTTTCACGAAGCGTTTTCCACGTCGGACTATTCACGAGGCCTCTTCTCCCCTAAAGTTGAGAGATATTGCCGCATTTCCCTCACGCCGGCCTCCAGTGTGGAATGCGGACTCTCATTTTCGCGTTTACGCATGAAGACATACGCAGAAAGAGTGACAATGACAGGCAACACTAACCACACAAGCGAGTCGAAGAAGATGTCGAGGAAAGCGCTCATTGGCGCATCGTACTTCCCAAACTCGTGTAAGACTTAGTCAAGGAGAGGCAAGGATGGCGAACTTCCCATTTGGCTTTACGCCCGATGACAACAACAATTTTGATTTAGCCGCACTCGGTGCGATGCTGCAGCAACTTGGCGGCATGTTACAAAAAGCGCAAGCACACGATGAAGGGCCAATCGCCTGGTCAATCATTCGTGAAACAGCCCTTTCCGGAATTAAAAAGACAAACGTTGTATTGAGCGGCGATCAGCAGAACTCGGTGCACGATGCGATCCGCCTAGCCCAGTCCTGGCTCGATCAACACACAACGCTCGCAGCATCAAGTTCTGTATCTCTGGCGTGGGACGAAAAAGAGTGGCTCGAACACACATTTGAAAATTGGAAGCCCATCATTACTCCCGTTGCCAGCGCGATGGCTGGACTGATGACGAAAATGAATCCCATGCAAGAACTCGGCGAAGTTCCACAGGAATTACAGCAGATGCTCGCCCCAATGCTTCAAATGGCGGAAAAACTTGGTGCAATCTCGACTGCAACTCAAATTGGACAAGGCCTTGCGAGTTTGGCCACAGAGACACTCAGTGGTGGTGATATCTCAATATCACTTGAGTCCAACAAAACACCTGCCCTCTTGCCAGATCACATAGCGGCTTTCGCCAAGAGCTACGAATTACCAGCCAGTGAAGTTTTAATGCTCTGCGCAGTCCGAGAGTCCGCAATCTGTCGGCTATATTCACAGTTCCCTTGGATTGAAGATGCAGTAATCGGTGCAGTTGTGAAGTATGCCCGCGGAATCACTTTCAATGAAGAACATTTACGAGACATGATGTCTCAGATGAATCCTGAAGATCCTCAGTCACTACAGAATGCCATGAGTGAAGGTTTATTTGAACCCCCAACAACTCAGGAGCAATTACTCGCTTTGAACGAGCTTGAGTTTCTTCTTGCTCTGATTGAGGGATGGGTTTCTTTCATCACCTACACAGTTATTGTTGGCAAATTGACGAATGCCAATGCGCTTATTGAAACGATGAACAGGCGACGCGTGACAGGCAGTCCGGCAGCAAAAGTTTTCTCACAGCTTGTTGGGTTGCAATTGCGACCAACATTGATTCGCGAAAGCAACGATTTTTTTGAATCATTCTCAAAGGTTGCAACTCAAAATGAAATGAATTTTATGTTCACTTCTCCCGACACTCTTCCCACATCACGTGACTTTGAAGACATCGCTGGGTATCTACGGAAAATCCAGATTCGAATGCAACAAAGCGAAGACCCAACCTTTAACTTCTAAAGGTTGGGTCTTTGAAATTATGAATTAAGCCTTACCAAGGATCAAATTCACCTTCGTGCCACAGGTGGGGCAAATTCCCTTGCCACTTCGACGCTGGGTCTTTTCATTAACCTCAACAGTAAGCGTCATTGGCGCAGTCTTCGCTTTGCATTTCACACAGTAGGGGGTTTTGTCGTGAACAGTTTCAGCCACGGTTCCTCCAAGTTCCATTTGGGATTACTCCGTTGCCCAGAATTTCTGAGCAGGCTCAACCTAGCCCCTCAAGGAGGCAAGTTGGGATAGCCACGCGTGAAAACGTCCGATATGTCCAAATATTTCTCGTTTGCAAGCAAATTTTGAGCGGAAATTTCCTGAATCGTGAACATCGTCGCAAATTCTCACCCCCCATGAACTTCATTCGCCTGGAGCCTGGATCGCCAATTTCTTGGACCCAAGAAGGCTCAATTGTTATCGGTTTCAAAGACGACCCGAACTCAAGTTGCTACGCAATCCGTGAACATTCAAAAGAGTTTCGAAAGCTACTGCAGTTGTGTGATGGCAGATTCGACATTCAGCACATTGTGCAGAGTGGGTTAGCCATGGGTATCCCGGAGCCCTTAGTTCGAGAAACCTTGGAGCGACTTCTCAATCTAGGGCATCTCCGAAAGATCAACAGCGTGAAATCACACGCACCACTCAATATTCTTTCAGACTCTCAAGTGCTTGGGCTCACAAGTCAAGCGCTTCAACACAATCGATCTAGCCACCGTGTCTTGATTTATGGAGCTGGTCGCACCCCTGCATTACTTCTCAGTGCGCTTGAGGCAAATGATGTCCCCGTTGGATGGATTCCTGCAAACAAAGAGCGGATTCGTGAAGAGGATTTAGCCGGAGTGAGAAGTGACTACATTGCAAAGCGTTGGAATGACTTGGCAGTTCCACTCAGTAATCCTCAGATCGCAGTGTGCTTTGATGTTGCTCACGACAGCGAGGGCATTGAAACTCAATTTCCCGAGTCCATAGTTTTCCCCGTCGTCGTACACCAACGACGACTTGCCTTTGGACCACTACTCGGAGTGAAGGGTGGACTGTGTGGTAGCTGCTTGAACCACATCAGGGCAACGAATGATGCTGATTGGTCACTCACGACTGCCCAACTCTTGCATGAGCGACGACAACCGCCACTTATTGCGACTCGTTGGTCAAATATTCTGGCATGGACTCTTACTAACTACCTGCTAGAACTCATCGACACCAAAAAATCATCTGGACTTTTGAACCACAGTCTTGAACTACATCCACCTCACCCGGTATGGCGGACGCGTTCTTGGGAGCAATTCACCTGCACACATCGCTCAACAGGTGGAATGTCTAACTTCAGGCAAGAATGAGCCAGTGAGTGAATTGCCTGAATCCACAATTGCGCGAAGTTTGCGACTTGCCTCACTACCACTTGGGGTAGCAACGCGCGCGGCAACAGGCGTAGGCAAGCGAGTACTCGGCGCATCAAGCGAACAAGTAACTGCAGAAATTCAGGCGAAAACTGCTGAGCAAATATTTCAAATCCTTGGAGAACTCAAGGGTGGCGCGATGAAAATGGGTCAGGCACTTTCAATCTTTGAATCAGCACTCCCAGAAGAGTTCGCTGCCCCTTTTCGAAAGAATTTAACCAAGCTTCAAGACTCCGCACCACCAATGCCTTGGAATGTTGTTGAAGAACAAATCGTCAAAGCCCTCGGTGCAAATTGGCGAAGCAAATTCAAAGAAATAAGTGAAACACCAGTAGCTGCCGCATCTATCGGACAAGTTCATCGCGGGACTTGGCATGACGGGCGTGAGGTCGCCGTTAAGGTTCAATATCCAGGTGCGGCGAAAGCACTTGAATCTGATGTCAAGCAAGCCAGCAGGGTTGCAAGACTCGTTGCTGTGATTGCGCCAGGTGTTGACATTGATCCGCTGTTACAAGAGGTGCAATCCAAAATTATCGAAGAGCTTGACTACATTAATGAAGCGAAG
>JAURLB010000122.1 GCA_030831445.1 Candidatus Nanopelagicales bacterium
CGCGCCCTATGCGGGCGTTGGTGTATGGAAAATAACGTTACCTGAGTTCCCGCTTGGATCTGTAACCACAATTCAAGTGCAGGTCATGGACTCGCTTGGTTTTTTCGCACCAGCCACATTTGAATTTCAACATGTTCAACAAGTGTTACCCACACCTTCTCCTTCGCCTACTTCATAATTTGAGCAACATTTGTGATGGGGACGTGAGCACCCTGTAATGTGAAGTGAAAACTATTTCTCCACCCTAAGGAGGAATATGAAATTACATCAATTTCGAAACAAGTGGCTTGGATATCTTGCCACCACATCTGTCATTGCAGTCTTTGCCTGGTCCATTCCACAGACATTCGCAGCATTCACAGCAACAACAGCAATTAGTGCCAATAGTGCAACTGCTGGAACCGTTGGTATCCAAATAGTGGATAGCAATGGCACGGTACTGACAAGCCCAATCTTTTCAATTCAAGACGCATATCCTGATATGCCAGCCCAAATCTCAACAATCAGGTTGTCGAACACTGGTTCACTTGCAAGTGCAGTGCAGCTCTTCAGTCGAAATCTTTCGCCGAGTGCTGCAAACCTTGATGATGTTTTACAACTAGAAGTGCTCGATAGTGATTCTGTGCAGCTCTTTGTTGGCAAAATCTCAGATTTCGACATCTTGCTTGCATCACTTCCACCGGGAAGTCTTACCTTGATGACTTTGAAGGTGACCTGGCCTGATCTTGTAGGAGTGAACGACAATCCATATCAAGCCGCAACGTTGAGTTTTGAACTTGCAGCTGATTCAGAGAGCATACCTACGGTATGAAATCAGTGATGAGCACTCTTTTCCGAGGAAGTGCAATCATCATATGGTCAGTAGTGGTGCTCTATGTAGTATCACTACTAACCTTGCGGTTTTTAGGTTTTCAGACAACTATTGTCATGAGTAATTCGATGTCACCCATCTTGCAGGTGGGTGATGTCGTATTGCTCGAAAAGAAGAATAAATATCAGGTTGGGGACGTAGTCCAATTCAGCCGAGGGGAACTTTTCTATTTACACAGAATTGTTCAGGAAACCGAAGATGGATTTCGCACCCAAGGGGATGCGAATCCAATTCCAGATTTTTTGGAAGTTCGTGAAAGTGATATCCAAGGAGAGGCCAAAGGGGTTTTTCGGAAACTTGGCTATCCCCTTTTCCAGTTCAGAAGTTTTGTTGGCAATCTCTCTCACGCCGCGTTTACCAGCCAACGTGTAACAAGCTCTACTGCGCATTCTCGGTTTTGGCAAAACCCAACCATGTCATGGTCCATCATTAGTGGATCGGGCTCAATAACATTTACTTCGCCCAATGGTGTGACATTTCTCAACAGTGGTAGCAGAACGATTCAATCATCAATCACGAGCAATGCGCTCGTCAAGATATATCTTGAGGGAAGACTCACCCAAAAGGACACACTCTTGGGTGGGTTTTATCTTTCAACACATACCTGCCTCAATACATTGTCTCGACCAACCTGTGGTTGGGTAATCCAGTTTGATGACAATGCCAAAGCAGTGAAACTCTATACGTATCAAAGCACTGGTGCACTCAGTCAACTTCTCGCTTCAGGTTCGTATTCGTCGTCACTCAGTCAAAATCGCAAATTCATTATCGAAGTTTCGCCTGCACGTATTTTTGTAAAACTAGAGAATGACATTGTTTTGAATATTTCCAACCCTCAAGTCGTGGCTTCAAATAAGACTGCTCAAATTCCGAGTGGAACTCGAATCTTGCTGAATTTCACTGGCGATAATCGATTTAATGCAAACAAACTCGTCATTTGGTAGTCTCATTGAATGAGTGTCAAAGTGCAACTAGAAATAGAAGTGAACGCCCCGATTGCTGTGGCATTCCACTATCTCACTGACTGGCCACGGCAAGAAGAGTGGATGCTTGGCACTCGAGTTGAAGTGAAGTCCCCAGGTGATGCTCGTTGCGTTGGTGGCAAGATCGCTGCATTCACTGGTCTTGGTCCAATTGGTTTCTGGGACACCATGACAATCACGGTGTGGCAGGCACCAAACTTTGTAGAGGTCGATCACACCGGAAAACTGGTGCGCGGAATTGGTTATATGCGCTTCACCGAGATTGATGAGACCCGCTGCCGTTTTGAGTGGGGTGAGGTTTTGGACTTACCTCTGGGCATTGTTGGCCGGCTTGGCTTTGGATTACTTCGGCCGTTTTTCCTCTACGGGGTGAGGAAGTCCCTGCAGGATTTTGCCGCTCGCGCCGAATTATTGGCTAGGTAAATCGCTTCAGTCTGAGCGTCACTGTACCGATTTGTCCGAATCTGGTGCTGAGGAGTCAGGCTGATAGGGGATAATAGGCCACTGATATTGAACCACAATCTAGGAGTTTCGTATGGCGGCTATGAAGCCACGCACAGGTGATGGACCGATGGAGGTCGCCAAAGAAGGTCGTGTCATCATCATGAGAGTACCGCTTGAAGGTGGTGGCCGATTAGTGGTTGCTTTGAATTCTGAAGAAGCAGCTGATCTGGGGGAACAACTTGTACGCGTCGCAGCCGCAGCCGGTCCGACACTTCGTCCTATTTAATCTCCAGTTTTTCTAAACACACTAACCCAATACCAAGCGGCAAAATTGTCGCCTGAAATCGCTTGTCTTGGGTAATTTCTTGAACAAAGCTGCGTCTGGCAACACTAATGACATCTCGTTGTGAAAGATCGCTCGTTTTCCCACGTGCTAGCGGGTTAGTTAAGAAAAGTAATCCGCCGGGCTTCACCAGTTGATAGACAGCATCAAACCAAGAGTTCCAGTCGGTCGGCACTCCTGCCAGGAGCGCGATGTCATAGGCGGATTCGGACATTCGAGGTAATACTTCTTCAGGTTTCGCTTCAATCACTCGCAAGGTGAGGTTCAAACTTTGAGCGGCCTCTCTGATCTGTCTACAGTTTTCAACGTCACTTTCAATCACAGTGAGTGATGCTGCTTCGCTTTGGGCTTTGCGCAAGGTGATTGGCCAGAGCGGTGATTGTGGATTGAGAACCACAATTTGCTTGGCTTTGAGCACTCGAACCAAGAACCCCAAATGATGTAGTGTCATGAAGTCGGGAACTTCGATACCGATTTCTTTCCCGCGCACTTGCAACGATTCAACATAGGAGTCGGGCGGAAGGATTTTCTGTAGGAATTCGAGGTCACTGTCGCTTGGAAAATACAACGCAATCCCTCCTTTTGTTTGAGCACTGTCAGAACAATATGTGCTAATAATCAAGAAATCAGTTTAAAGTCGCTCAAGCTCAAAGCTCTTGGCACACTATTCCTATGACTCCATATGAACAGAACCCAGAAGGGCAACCAGAGGTTGTTACCGAAAATGTCGTTGAACCAGTTCTTGCAACTGGCTACCAAACGCTGTCCGAAGTTGCAGTAGTGAAGAAACAACGAATTGTTCCAATAGTTCTCGTAGCCTCATTGATTTCGGGATTGATAGGTGGTGTGACTGGAATTGCACTCTCAGATCGCGTGTTACCAAATACAAACTCCACGAACTATTCACTCGTGCAGGCTGATGTTGACACTTCTACTCGACCAGATGGATCAATTGCAGATATTGCATCGAAAGTTACTCCAGCAGTTGTATTTATTGCAGTTGAGGGAGATTTGGAAGCAGCATCTGGTTCTGGCTTCATTATTGACTCCAACGGTTACATCATTACCAATTCGCACGTTATCGCTTCTGCGGCCAATGGTGGATCAATCGACGTCACTCTAACCACGGGCGAGTCTTACAAAGCCACACTGATTGGTCGAAACATTGATTACGACTTGGCAGTCTTAAAAATCAATGTGTCGAATCTGCCAACATTACAAATCGGAGACAGCGACGGCATTGTGGTTGGTGATTCAGTCATTGCGATTGGTGCACCACTTGGTTTGCAAGGCACTGTCACATCTGGCATCGTCTCATCCCTTCGTCGACCAGTGTCAGTTGGTGACGCTGAACAGTCGTTCATTGATGCGATACAAACAGATGCAGCAATTAATCCTGGTAACTCGGGCGGACCACTTGTGAATGCGTCAGGGCAAGTTGTTGGTGTGAACTCTGCGATCGCGACAACTGGATTTAGTTCAGGTGAGGCCGGATCTATTGGGGTTGGGTTTGCGATTCCTATCAATCAAGCAAAGCGCATTGTCGAGGAAATTATTGCCACTGGCCAATCAACAATTCCAATCCTCGGAGTCATGGTGGATATGGGGCCAAGCACTGAAGGTGCACGAATTGAGAGTGTTGATGCAAGTGGTCCCGCTCGAAGCGCTGGATTCAAAAAGAACGACATTGTCGTGAAATTCGCAGATCGCATCATTCGTGATGGCACAGAACTCGTCGTGGCCATCCGATCACAGCGTCCTGGCGATAGAGTTGAAGTTACGCTCAAAAGTGGAAAGGTATTGAGCGTTACGCTTGGCTCACGAGTTGTGAAGTAAGGGGCAGCTGTGTTCGATATCGGGTTTGGCGAGTTACTGCTACTCGGCATAGTTGGTCTCGTCATTTTGGGCCCGGACAAACTTCCGCAGTATGCAGCGCAAGCCGCCAAGTTCATTCGGCAAATTCGCACCCAAGTATCTGATGCTCGTACTTCACTTGTTGAAGCAGCAGCAATCGATACCGAGACCCTCAAAGACCTCAAAGATCTCGATCCTCGTCGAATCCTTGATGGAGAATCTGCGAAGCCTGCTCAAAAATCTTCACCGATTGACCCTGATACCACATGAGATTTGAATACCACGCTTCACAATTCTCGACGGAACACTCTGAGGAAGAGAAACAACAATTCACTCTTGAATTTCAGTCGATAACATCACAGATGCATGAGGCGATGCAGCAGGGATTACCTGCGAATTCAAGTGAAGTGCAGGAATTAGTAAAAACTCACTACGAGTTTGTTGCAAGATTCTGGAAGCCGAATAAGGGTGCCTATAAGAACTTAGCACTGATGTACATCATGCCATCAGAGTATCGCGACTATTATGAAAATGTTGGTGAAGGTCTTAGCAAATACACTTATGATGCGTTGTGTATGTGGGCTGATGAAAACTTACCCGATTAGTGTTTTGATTTAAGTTCAGGTTTTACTTCAAGTGCAACAAGCCCGTTCCAGGCAAGGTTCACAAGATGCGCAACAACTTCTTCTTTTGATGGTTTTCGAGTTTCTAGCCACCACTGTCCAGTAAGTGCAACCATACCAACAAGACTTTGTGCATAGAGTGGTGCAAGTCTTGGATTGAATTTTCGCGTTTTGAATTCGCGAGCGAGCAAATATTGCACCCGAATGGCGATATCAGAAATCAAACTGCTAAACGACCCACTTGTCATTCCGATGGGTGAGTCTCTGACGAGTATTTGAAAACCTTCAGTATTCTCTTCGATATAGGTAAGAAAACCCATAGCAGCCTGTTCAACCAAAATTCGTGGGTGCGGTCCGTTGAGTGACTTTTCAATTGTTTGCAGAAGACTAGCAATTTCTCGATCAACAATTACTGCATACATTGATTCTTTTGCACCGGCTCCCGTGGTGGAGTCAGAAGTACCAAAGTGTTCATAAATAATCGGCTTTGAAACACCTGCGGCTGCTGCGATTTCTTCCACTGTCACTGCCTCAAAGCCTCGAGTAGCGAACAGTTCTTTACCCACTTCTAAGAGCTGCTCACGGCGCTCAAGAGCAGACATACGTTTCTTGTGGCCTTTTAATGGCGCAACAGGTTGGGCGCGATGTTTTGTGCTTGGTTTCTGAGGTTCTTCAAATGGTCTGATTTCAGCGTCCACGAGCCCTCCCTAGGCGAAACCTTACTCGCATATGAGATTGGGTAACCTAAGCCATTCATTTTCCCTGTTGGTGTAGCGGCAGCACAGCGGCCTTTGGAGCCGTTAGGCGAGGTTCGAATCCTCGACGGGGAGCCACTTCATATTACGCCCAAAAGTGAATAAGGTTGACCCGTATGAAGGGAAAAGGGTGAGCGCTCCTTCAGTAGCGATTGTGCTAGCAGCAGGCGACGGCACCCGTATGAATTCCACACTTCCGAAAGTTCTTCACCCCATTCTTGATCGCCCGATCATTCTTCATGTGTTGGGCAACCTCAGCCAACTGTCACTTGACTCCATCGTTGTGGTGACAAGCCACCCAGAGGTGGATGCTGCAATTCGCGCAGAATTTCCCGACGTCACCATTGTTCATCAAACCGAGCGCAATGGCACAGCCGATGCGGTAGAAGTTGCATTGAGTGAAGTTGGTGCCCACATTCAACGCGCTCTGATAGTGCCGGGGGACGCACCACTTTTAAGTCCCACCATTCTTGGCGATTTGGTAGCTGTAGTTGATAGTCCTGTCACACTATTGAGTGCCATTACGTCAAACCCATTTGGGTATGGTCGAATTGTCCGAAGTGGTGGACTCGTTACTGAAATTGTTGAAGAGAAAGATGCAACTGTAGAACAGCGGAGAATCACCGAAGTGAATGCTGGTGTGTACTGGGTTGAAGTCAATCTGCTTCGCACACTCCTACCACTTATCACAACGAATAATCAGCAAAATGAAAAGTACCTGACTGATATTGTGAAACTTGCTCGCGAACAATCGATAGAAATCAGTGCAATCCAGGCTCGGGATTTCAATGCAGTGCAGGGTGTGAACAATCGCATCCAATTGGCGTACGCCGGAAAATCCATGCAACGAGTCGTGAACTCGTATTGGATGCTCAAAGGAGTGACTATCGAAGATCCAGAGACTACCTGGATAGGTCTCGATGTCGTGATTGCCTCAGATGTAACCTTGAAATCAAATACTCAACTTCGTGGCAAAACGTCAATTGCGACAGGTGCAGTAATCGGCCCAGATGTTGACGTAACTGATTGCACGATTGCTGAGGATGCAAAAGTGTTGAAGAGTGTTGCCATAAATGCGCATATTGGAAAGAGCGCCACAGTCGGTCCTTTTAGTTATCTGCGACCGGGTGCCCAATTGCATGAACATGCCAAAGTCGGGGCATATGTTGAAGTGAAAAATTCAGTGATTGGCGAGCGCTCAAAAGTCCCACACCTTTCCTATGTTGGGGACGCCACGATTGGTAAGGACTCCAACATTGGGGCGGGAACAGTTTTTGTCAATTACGATGGTGTTGCCAAACACAAAACCGAAGTCGGGGATGGGGTTCGGATTGGCTCTGACACAATGCTGGTTGCACCTGTCAGAATTGGCAACGGTGCTTACACCGCGGCCGGCAGTGTGATTACAGATGATGTGCCAGCGGGGGCAATGGCAGTAGCGAGAGAACGACAAAGAAATATTGTGGAATGGGTCAAACGTAAACGACCTGGCACAGTATCAGCCCAAGCAGCAGAGAGGGACAACACGTGAGTGGAATAGTGTCACAACCCAACAAGAAGTTGATGTTATTTGCGGGTCGCTCACATCCAGTACTTGCATCAGAAGTGGCAAAGTACCTCGATACAGAATTAGTACCCACGACTGCTTACGATTTTGCCAACGGAGAGATTTTTGTTCGCTTTGAAGAATCCGTTCGTGGTTGTGATGCCTTTGTTTTGCAGACTCATTCAATGCCAATTAATAAGTGGATTATGGAACAACTCATCATGGTTGATGCGCTCAAGCGCGCAAGTGCCAAGCGCATCACGGTCGTAGCTCCTTTTCTAGGGTATGCCCGACAAGATAAAAAACATCGTGGACGTGAACCCATCACATCACGTTTGATTGCTGACCTATTCAAGCAAGCAGGTGCTGATCGATTAATGGCTGTCGACTTACACACTGCCCAAATTCAGGGGTTCTTTGATGGACCAGTCGATCATTTGTTTGCACTACCAATCATGGCCGATCACATCAAGGCAACAGTTGACACGAAGCAAGTGACTGTTGTTTCGCCGGATGCAGGTCGAGTTCGCGTTGCCGAAAAATGGACAGATGTTTTAGGTGCGCCTCTTGCAATTATTCATAAGCGACGAGATCCCGATGTTCCAAACCAAGTAAAAATGTTTGAAGTCGTTGGTGATGTGCAGGACCGTATTTGCGTGATTGTGGATGACATGATTGATACCGGTGGCACAATCGTCAAAGCGGCCGACACATTGTTTGAGGCTGGAGCAAGAGACGTAATCGTAGCGGCCACCCACGGCATTTTCTCGGAGCCAGCACGCGAGCGCCTCAGTCAATCTTCTATCTCAGAAGTTCTGGTTACTGATACGTTGCCCATTCCAGAGGATCGAATGTTTGACAGTTTGAAGGTTCTCTCCATCGCGCCTCTCATAGCTACCGCGATCCGAGAAGTCTTCACCGACGGTTCGGTCACCTCACTTTTCGATAAGTAGACCCCCCTGAAATAGCCCCCCAAGCGATTTGGCATACTTCGCCTGCTCCTCGGCGAGGGTTTTCAGGCCGTCATCGACTTGGTGACCAGCCCAGGTGCAAACAACGAATAAGGAGTTTCACCGTGGCTCAGATTTCAATCGAAGCCCAGCCCCGAAATGATTTCGGTAAAGGCGCATCTCGTCGTCTTCGCCGTGCTGGTCAGGTACCTGGTGTCATTTATGGTGGGAACACAAAACTTATTCATGTTTCTTTTGATGCAGGTGATTTGACGAAAGCCCTAAAGAAGTCAGATGGCGTTCTGCAAATTACAGGTGCTGGCAACGGTGTTTTAGTAAAGCCACGTGAAGTTCAAAAAGACCCGGTGACTCAAGCACTGGAGCACGTCGACTTGGTTGTTGTCAACGCGTAAGCCACAATCTGAATTACACTCACCGCGTCAGTATGGCGCGGTTTTTTGTAAGGAGGAGTCATGACAGAAGCACCATGGCTACTCGTTGGACTTGGTAATCCAGGTACAAAATATCAACACACTCGACACAACGTTGGTGCGATGGCGATTGAAGCGATGGCATCAACTGTGAGTTTTAGTGCCAAGAAAAAGTTTCAAGCCAGAGTCGCTGAAACGACAATGCAATCGAAAAAAGTTGTGTTTCTCCTACCAGACACATTCATGAATGAATCTGGAATCGCAGTTGCTGCTGCAGTCAATTTTTATAAGGTACCACTACATCAAATTGTGGTCCTGCACGATGAGATAGATCTCGATTTCGCAACCTTGAGACTCAAGCTTGGCGGTGGCGATAATGGCCATAACGGACTTCGCAATATTCGATTGAAGTTAGGTTCAGGTGACTTTGTGCGCGTCAGAATCGGAGTGTCACGTCCAACTGGGTTCATGGACCCAGCCGACTATGTTTTGGCAAACTTCACTAAATCTGAAGCCGAGTCGCTTCCCGATGTCTTTGATCGAGTGGAAGGTGCAGTGCAAGTGCTTCTGACTCTTGGACTTGACGAGGCGCAAAGTAGATTTAACCAGTGATGAATGACCATGAACTTGCTCGCGATATTGCGAAAAAGGCAAGTCGCCTAGTTTTAGATATTCGCGCGGAATCAAATGTTGATTACACGAGTCGGGAATCAACGAAGGCTCTGGCTGATTTAGCCGATAAGAGTGCCAATGAACTCTTGATTAGTGCGCTTAAGAGCCTTCGTCCAGATGACGCCATCTTGTCCGAAGAATCCCAAGATACTGATGCGAGACTCACTGCAGAGCGAGTGTGGATTATTGATCCTGTCGATGGCACATTTGAGTATTCACATGCACTCCCAGAAAGCGCGATCCATGTTGCGTTATGGGATAACATCAACAAAGTGTTTCTTGCCGGGGCTGTTGCTCTGATTGATCATGACCTGATTTGGAATATGGACATTCCAGGGCCGAGTGTCAAGAGAGAAGGACGAGGCCAACCATTCATTGCGATCGCAAGTCCGCGCGAAAACAAAGTATTGCTCAATAACTTCATGGCCGAACTTGAAAACCGAGTAGGGGCTTACGGCTTTTCAGGTGTTGAACTTGATCACTGTGGATCAGTTGGAGGAAAGACTTATCGGGTGTTGTCTGGTCAGGCAGATGTGTATGTGAGCTCCGCTGGATTTAACGAATGGGATTCAGCGGCACCGGCCGCAGTGGGAGTAGCGCAAGGTTTACGAGTCACCGATATGGAAGGTAGAGCATTAGGTTTCAATGCTATGCCACCAATAACTCCCTCATTTGTAGCAACGTGGCCCGAATATCACGACATGATTATGGATTCACTCAAACAGCGTCTCTCTTGGTCGTAGAGTGTTTCTAGCAGGTTTGTCCGCTCAGATCTCTGAATGCGAGGCCGTTCAAACATCTCTTCGTGACGTCGTTAGTGACTCACCATCACGTATCACGTTTGCGAATTCATTCTCTTCGACGTTTCTCTCACTCATGGCACAACAATCACTCACGCTTGTGATAACTCCGACAAGTGCTGTGGCAGAAGACCTCATCGAAGAACTTTCCTCATTCGTTGATCCCTCCTCAGTTGCTTACTTGCCAGCCTGGGAGACCCTGCC